>JAYTHL010000296.1:0-13796 GCA_043732605.1 Rhizobacter sp.
GCCGCCTTGTTCGGCGATTTCGCGAGCACGCTGACGCCGATCGCCCAGGCGCGATAGCCTTCCTTCGGGGTCGCGTACTTGCACGGTCGGCCTTGTGCCTTCACCGCCATCACGGCCGGCTGCCACGCATCGCAGACCACCATCTCGCCGGAAGCCATCAGATTGACGAGTTCGCCGAAGTCGCCCCACAGCGCGCGGAATTGACCTTCCTTCTTCTTCGCGATCAGAAATTTGATGGCTTCGTCGATCTGCTTCTTGTCCGGATTGCCTGGGTTCTTCACGTCGGAGAGTCCGAGCGAATTCATCGCCAGGATGGCTTGGCCGATCGCGATCAGCGGGTCGGTATTGAGTCCCGACTTGCCTTTCCACTTCTTGTCGAAGATGGCCGTCCAACTGTTCGCCTCCTCGGCGCTCACAACGCTCGGGTTGTAGCCGATCGAGTCGTAGTTGTAGACCGTGGGCACCATATAAAGCGAGGTCTGGCCGGCATCGGCCCAAATCTGGCCGGTGATCTGCGCCTTTGGCCCGAGCTTGGGATTGGGCTTGGTGAAGGTGTCACGAATGTTGCCCCAGTTCTTCAGGTCTTTGGTCGGCACCGGGCTGACGTTCTTCGTCATCACCACCGCGGGCAGTCGCTCGGCAATGGTTTCCCAGACATCGAAGTCCTTCGCGCCGGACAAGATCTTGGTCTGCGCATCGGGGAAGGTGGCGGCGGTGCCGACGGTCTTGCCGACGCCGGACTTGGCCTTGAAGTCGGAAAGGATGCGGTCCTGCACAGTGACCGAGAGGCCGATGGTGCGCAGTTGCTCCTTGGAAAGCGCGCTGCCTTGCGCCAGCGCGGAGAAGGGCGTCAATAAGGCCCCCCCGCCCGCCGCCGCGGCGGACAAAGCCGCACCGTGTTTCAGCGCTTGGCGCCGGGATGCATCGAAGTTGGTGGTCATGGGACTTTCCTTTTCAGTGAGGGTGAGGGTGAGGGTGAGGGTGAATTTGGCAATGAATCGGCAATGAAGTGGCGTCAATAACGCCCGACCAACAATCCGCCATCGACGACGATGGCCTGGCCGGTGAGGTAGCGCGCCCCGTTCCCGCACAGAAACAGGATCACGTCTGCAATGTCGTCGGGCTCTCCGATGCGGCCCATCGGGATGAAGTCGGCGGCGGCCTCGAGACCTTCGGGGCCGAGCGAATGTTCTTTCGAAAGCGCCTGCGCGGTGCGGATGTAGCCGGGCGCGACCGCGTTGACGCGGATTCCTTGGCGCGCAAGTTCGACCGCCATCGCCCGAACCATGCCGATCACGCCGGCCTTCGCTGCCGAGTAGTGCACGTGCTCGCCCCAGCCGTAGGCCACGCCCATGATCGAGGTCAATGCCGTGATCGCGCCGCTGCCGCGGGTGCGCATGCCGGGCAAGGCCGCGCGGGCAACGCGCAGCATGCCTTTCAGGTCGATGTCCATCGTGTGATCCCACTTCTCGTCGGTCATCTCCGAAAGCGGTACGCGGTGCGCGATGCCGGCGTTGAGCACCAGCGCATCGATGGCGCCGTGGCGCTGCTCGACCTGGGCGACGACCGCGTCGACCGCTTCGCTGGAGCGCACATCGAGCAGCACGAACTCGGCGTGGCCTCCGGCCGCGACGATCGCATTGGCGACTTCGCTGCCTTCGGTCTCCAGTACGTCGGTGACGACGACGCGGTAGCCGGCCTTGGCGAAGGCGAAGGCCGTGGCGCGGCCAATGCCGATGCCGCCGCCGGTGATGAACATGAGGGGTTGTTGCATGGGTCCTCTTTCCGTTCAGAGCATCGTGTCGCCCGAATTGGGGCTGACGGTTTGGCCGACGAAGATGGCGGCCTCATCGCTGGCGAGAAAGGCGACGGTAGCCGCGACGTCCTCGGGTTCCCCAAAGCGACCCAGCGGCAACTCGGCCGCCTTGCGGGCCCGCCACTCGGGGGATAGGGCGCGCACCAGCTCGGTATTGATCGGGCCGGGAGCTACGGCATTGACTCGCACGCCACGGGCCGAGACTTCGCGCGCCAGCGCCTTCGTCAAACCGATGATCCCGGACTTGGCGGCGCTGTAATGAACCAGCTCGATGCCGCCGATCTGGCCGAGTTGCGAGGCCATGTTGATGATCACGCCGCGGCGTGCCGCGAGCATCGATGTGATGGCGCGCCGGGCGCAGAGGAAGGTGCCGCGCAAATGCACGGCGATCATGCGGTCGAACTCGTCAATGGCGATCTGCTCGAATGGCGACTGGTGCACATGGCCGGCGTTGTTGACCAACAGGCTCACCGGACCGAAGTGCTGCTCGGCCTTGTCGAAGGCCGCATCGACCTGCGTGGCATCCGCGACGTTCAGCGCGACCGCCAGCGCCCGTTCGCCGAATTCGGCGGCGACCGCGGCGGCGCGCCGGAGATCGAGATCAGCCACGACCACGCGCGCGCCTTCGTCGATGAAGCGTTGCGCCACCGCGCGGCCGATGCCGTTGGCCGCGCCGGTCACCAACGCGATATGACCCGAGAGTCTCGACTCGAGTGCTTTCACTGGATCGCCTCCTGCATCGCGATGTGCTTGGCGCGCCGCACCGTCAGCGCCATCAGGCCGCCATAGATCGCCAGCAAAGTGAACGAGGCGAGGGTGGTCAGCACGCCGAACGCGAACACGTTCGGGTGAATCTCCACCGAGAACGAGCCGTAGATGGTCAGTGGCAAGGTGAGGTCGCCGCCGGCCGTGAAGAGCGTTCGCGAGAACTCGTCATAGGACAGCGTGAACGAAAACAACATCGCGCTCAGCACGCCCGGGAAGATCAACGGGAAGGTGATGCGGCGGAAGGTCGTGACCGGGCTCACACCGAGGCTCCAGGCCGCTTCTTCCACCGAACGATCGAAGCGGTTGAAGATCGCCAGCATTACCAGGAAGGCGAACGGATAGGCATACACCACGTGCACGACGAACGAGGTGCCCCACCAAGCGCGCGGCAGGTCGAGCGCGTTGGCAACCAGCGCGACGCCCAGGCCGACCAGCACGCCGGGCACGATCATGCCGAGCACGATCAGGTAGAACGCCGCGCCCGATGCCCTGAAGCGCTCCCGGAAGGCCTGCGCCGAGAGCACGCCGAGGACCGTCGCGGCGACCGTGGTAGCGACCGCGAGGACCATCGAGCGGATCAGCGCATCACCCAGTTCTAGCGGCGCGACGCGTGACGGCGGCGTGTTGCCCACAAGGTGGCGATACCAGTAGGTCGACCACTCGATGATAGGGAACTGGGGGCCGCCTTCCGGGCCGGTCTGGAAGCTCAGGATGCTGAGCACCGCCATCGGCGCATACAGGAAGACGAGAAAGGCCGTGGTGAAGAGCGCGAGGAAGATACGCAGGGGAGCTTTGCCTTGCATGATCAGAGCTCCTCGCGCAGGTTTACGAGGCGCAGCATCAACGCAACGATCAACGCGGTGATCGCGGTCAGGATCACGCCGGCCACCGCCGCGAAGGCCCACTTTAGGGAACCCACCTGCGTGACTATGATGTTGCCGAGCATGTTGACCTTGCGGCCCGACAGCGCCGAAGAGGTGGCGAACTCGCCGAGCACCATGATGGTCACGAAGATCGCGCCCACCACCACGCCCGGCATGCTCAGCGGCAGCACGATCGAGCGGAAGATCTTGCCGGTGCCAGCCCCCAGGTCACGCGCCGCCTCAATCAGGCTGGGCTCGATCCGCGAGAGCATGAAGGCGACCGGCCCGACCATGAAGACGACGTAAATCTGCGTCATCCCGATCACCACCGAGAGCGAACTGAACAGCAAGATCTGCAGCGGCTCGTGGATCACGCCGAGCTTCATCAGGATCAGGTTGATCGCGCCTTCGCTGCCGAGCATCGGGCGCCAGGCCAGCACGCGGATAAGGAACGAGGTCCAGAACGGAATCACGCAAAGTACCAGCAGCACCGTCTGCACCGTCTTGTTCTTGACGAACAGGCCGATGTAAAGCGCCACCGGGTAGCCGAGCAGCACGCAAGCGGTGAGCACGATGAGCCACAGGCTGATCGTCGTCCACAGCGCGCCGACATAGGTGGGCGTCGAGAAGAACTGCTGCCAGCTGTCGAGGGTCAGCGTCGGCTCGATGGTGAACGTGGTCTGCGTCCAGAAGCTGACGTAGACCATCATCAGCATCGGCACCAGCAGGAAGAGCAACATCCAGATCATGCCGGGCGCGAGCAGCATGGCGGTCTTGAAGTCGCGGCGCGCACGGCGCTGTCGCGGTGGGGTGGCGGAAGGGGCCGTGGCCAGGGTGGCGGGTGTCACGGTGGTGGGTCTCGGATCGAATGGCGGTCAGCCGGCGTAGGCCAGGCTGTCGGCGGGCTGCCAGCTCAGCGCATAGCGCCGGCCGGGCACGAACTCGGGCGGGCGCCGATGGCTCAGGTGGTACTCGACCTCAAAGTGCGCGCCATGGCCGGTTTCGAAGATCGCCAGCACGCGCGAGCCGGCGTACTCGCTGGCCACATAAGCGCCCGTGAGGTGGGCGGCACCTTCCACCGCCCGCGGTGCATGTTCGTCTTGTACCTGCACGTGGTCGCGCCGCACCATGCAGACGGCCGCGCCTCGCAGCGGGGCGCCATCGGCGGGCAGCGGCACGTCGAAGTTCGGGCCGCTGAGGCGGCCATCGCCGGCTTGCCCCGACAGGTTGTTGAAGCAGTTAAGGAGACGCGCCACTTGGCTCGTCGTCGGCCGCTCGAAGAGGCCGCGCGGAGTATCGATCTGCACTACCGCGCCCTGGTCGAGCACCGCGACCCGGCTGCCGATGGCCAACGCCTCCTGCTCGTTGCCGGTGACGTGCAGGAAGGTGCTGCCGAGCTGGCGCTGGATGCGCGTGAGCTCGAGCGTCATCTGGTCGCGCAGGTTGGCATCGAGCGCGCCGAGCGGCTCGTCGAGCAGCACGATCTTCGGCTTGCCGACGAGGCAGCGCGCCAGCGCGACGCGTTGCTTCTGACCGCCCGAGATTTCACCGATGTCGCGTCCGCCGAAGCCGCTCAAGCCCACCAGCGCGAGCGCTTCGTCGACTTCGCGGCGCACCTGCGCTTCATCGGCCACGGGCGCGTGCTGGCGGTGGCGCAGCCCGAAGGCAAGGTTGTCGAAGACCTTCAGGTGCGGGAAGAGCGCGAACGACTGGAACACGAAGCCGACGCCGCGGGTGTGCACCGGCGTGCCCGCCACGTCTTGTCCAGCTACTTCGATGCGGCCGCCGTCGATGGTGTCGAAGCCGGCGATGACGCGCAGCATCGCGGACTTGCCCGAGCCGCTCGGGCCGAGGATGGTGAGGTATTCCCCGGCCTCGACGTCGAGCGAGATGTCCCGCAACGCATCGATCTTGCCGAAAGACTTACTGACGCGATGCAGCCGCAAGGCGGCCGTCATGACGAAGCCCTTAGCGAGGGCGCGTGAATCGATCGGAGGGTGTGCATCTGTGTCTTGCCTCTGTAATGCCGACTATCGAGTTCAATTTAGCCTTAATGACTGTCGTATGCAATAGACATTTCCCCTTTTTTGTCATGAACGGGTGTGCTAATTGTTAAGCAGGCGATCGAGTGCTCAACATTGGCCAACGATCTGCGCCAAATAATGTCTAATGCATACAAATAGCGCGAGCAGGTGCAACACGGCGGCGCCGTAGACAGCTGCCCGCGCCGAGATAAGGGCTATGACGACCACCGAACTCATCAACCCCACGCATCTGTATGCGGTTATCGCCGACGTGCTGGAAAAGCACATCAGGGCAGGGCTTCTGCCGCCCGGTTTGGTGCTGCTGGAAATGCCAATCGCCGAGATCTTTCAGACCAGCCGCGCGCCGGTGCAGCGGGCCTTGGCCGAACTGGAGGCGCGTCAACTGATCCATCGGTTCGACGGCCGGGGCTTTTTGGTCGGGCCGAAGGAGACCGGCATCGCGCCGATCCGCACGCCGTTCCGCTCGCTCGACATCTCGCTCAGCCCGCAAGCCGACGCGGCGCTGCAGACGCGCACCTCGTGGGAGCGGATCTACACGGCGGTCGAGCAGGCTGTCGCATCGTGCCTGGTGTTCGGGCGCTACCGCATCATCGAAGCCGAATTGGCGGATCACTACGCCGTCTCGCGCACCGTCGCGCGCGACGTGTTGGGCCGGCTGCAGGAGCGCGGCCTGGTCCGCAAGAACCAGAGTTCGCGTTGGGTCGCCGGGCCGCTGACGGCGAAGGACATTCGCGAGCTCTACGAGATGCGCGCGGTGCTTGAGCCGCTGGCGCTGAGAAGTGCATTTCCGCAGACGCCGCGCGAGGTGCTCGAGGCGCACCGCGACCGCTGCATGCTCGCGACCACCGAGACATGGACCGCCGAGCGGCTCGATCGCATCGAGGCCGACCTGCACGAGACCCTGATCCTCGCGACCACCAACGAGCGCCTGGCCGAGAATCTGCGCCACGTGCAGTTGCCCTTGGTGGAGACGGAGCGTTTCCTGCGCAGCATCGGCCTGCCGATCGACGCGCGTGTGGCGGCCGAGCACCGCATCGTTTACGACCTTCTGCTGCACGACGCGGTCGATGCCGCCAGCGCGGCACTTACCGATCACCTGCAGGCCGAGGCGCGGCGAAGCATCATTCATCTGAAGACGGTCGCGGTCATCGTCGAGCCACCGCGCCTTGCACCGTATCTGACCCGGCAGTTGGACTGAGAGCTCGCGAGGCTTTGGTTGGCCGCAGAACCGTTCGCCTTGAGCGTGTCGGCGCGCCGCGCGCATGGGGCTGGCCTCGTGCATCTCAGTCCTCCGTCAAGACCTGCCGCAGTCGATCAAGCCGGGCGCGTCGCTCGGCCCGCGCTGCGAGCGCCTCGGCCATGTCGACGCGCACGAAGCGCGCCTTGTTGTTCGGCTGCATCTGGCCGATGCGATCCATGTCGGCGCTGATGACGGTGCCGATCATGGCGTAGCCACCACCCGAGACGGCGTCGCGATGTAGGATGATCGGCTCCAGTCCGCCCGGCACCTGGATCGAGCCGTACGGGTAGCCGGCATCGACGATGTTCGACGGGTCCGAGCCTGCGCCGAACGGCGGCGTGCGTTCGCGCCACGTCATCGGCCGGCCGTTCTTGTAGCGGTAGCCGATGCGGTCGGCCTCGGGCGCGACGGTCCAAGTATCGGCGTAGAAGCTTTCCGCCGAGGCCTCGCTCAGGCGGTGGTCATAAAGGCCCGGCAGCACGCGCAAGCTCACTTCCTTGGCAGGCGTCAGCAGCAAGTCCGCCGGGACGCGGCGGCCTTCGCAGGCCGTGGGCGATGCAGTGCCGAGCGACAGCACGTCTCCGGCCACCAATTTGCGCCCGTTCAGGCCGCCGAACGCACCGAGGCCGTAAGTCGAGCGGCTGCCGAGCACCAGCGGGACGTCGATACCACCGGCCACCGCGATGTAGAGCCGCGCGCCAAGCTTCATGAAGTCGAACGTCAGCGTGTCGCCCGCCTTCACGGCGAACGAGGCGTTGCGTTCGACATCGATGCCGTTGACCCGCGGCACCGCTTGTGCGCCGGTCACCGAGACGATCGCGTCGGCGTCGAAGCGCAACTCGGGCGCCAGCAGCGTGCACTCCAACACCGCCGCGTCCGCGTCGTTGCCGACCAGCAGATTGGCGAGCAGGTAAGCGGCCTGATCGAGCGCGCCGGAAAGCGGAATGCCGAGGTGGTAGTAGCCGAGGCGGCCGGCGTCCTGCACGGAGGTCGCGAGGCCGGGCTTTAGCACGTCAATCGCCATGGAGGGCCTCCAGCAGGGATTGGTTGTAGACCGCCGGGTCTTCGAGGAAGGTCTTCAACGAAAAGCTCACCGGACGGATGCGCAAGTCGTACGTGCCGGCGGCGACTTGCGCGACCTGGCGGTCGTATTCGGCGCGATCGATCGGCTTCCACTTGACGATGTCGCCGGGCCGGAAGAACACCATCAGGTCCTTCAGGTAGGGCAGGCCCTGCGCCGGGTCGAAGATCGGCGCCGGCGTGATGCCGAACATCTGGTAACCGCCGGCGCCGCGCACCGAGTAGATGCAGGCGAAGCAGCCGCCGTGGCCGACCGTCAGCTTCGGGGTGTCGGTGCGCGGGCGCAGGTACTTGGGCACCTCGAGCTGCTGTTCGCGCTCGACCATCTGGAACAGGAACGGCAAGCCAGCGACGAAGCCGACCATGGAGACGAACCAGGGCGAGTCGGCGTGCGCGGCGATGAAGTCATCGACCGATGTCTTGCCGTTGATGCGCGCCGCGTACTCGATGTCCGTCGTCGTCGAGTCCTGGTGGCGCTCGCGAAAGCGCATCAGCGTCTCGTGGGTCCACGGGTCGTTGTACAGCACCGGGATCTCGACAATGCGCGTCTGCAATTCGAACGGCGTGTCGCCGATATCGCGCTCGATCTGCCGGAGGGTCGCGAGCATCGCCTCGGGCTCGATCACGTCCGGATCGAAGCGTACCTGGTAGGCGGCGTTAGCCGGGCAGATTTCGCTGACGCCGGCGATGTCGCGCCGCTTCAGCTCGGTGCAGATCGCCATACCCTTGAAGAAGGCGGGCAGTGACATCTCTTCGCCAATCTCGACGAAGACGTGTTCGTCGCCGCCGAAGGTGTATCGAGCGTTGGGGTTCATGCCGGGCTCCTCGGTGGAAGGGTGGGCGCCGCCGCGATGGGGTGCTCGGCGAGCCAGGTTTCGAGAAAGCCGGTGTGGAAGCGCGCCTGCTGGATGTCGGCGTCGTCGCACAGGCGCCGGTGCAGCGGCGCGGTGGTGTGCACGCCGTCGATCACCAGTTCGTCCAAAGCGCGGCGCAAGCGGGCTAGGGCACTGGCGCGGTCTTCGTCGTGCACGATCAGCTTGCCGAGAAGCGAGTCGTAGAAAGCCGGCACGGTGCAGGCAGGCAGCAGCATCGTGTCGAAGCGCACGCCGGGGCCGCCGGGCACCACCAGTTGCGTCACTTGGCCGGGGCTCGGCATGAAGTTCTTCGCGGCGTTCTCGGCGTTGATGCGCACCTCGATCGCATGGCCGCGCAGCACGATGTCCTGCTGGCGCATGCGCAGCGGTTGGCCGAGCGCAATGCGGAGCATCTCCTTGACCAGATCGATACCGGTGACCATCTCGGTGATCGGGTGCTCAACCTGGATGCGCGTGTTCATTTCGATGAAGAAGAACTCCGCCGACTCGTCGTCGTAGAGGTATTCGAGCGTGCCGGCGCCGCGATAAGCGACTGCGCGGGCGAGTTCTAGCGCTGCCTCGCACATGGCGGCGCGGGTCGCCTCGCTGATCGCGGCGGAAGGGGCTTCTTCCCAAATCTTCTGGCGCCGCCGCTGCAGTGAACATTCGCGTTCGAAGCAATGCACCACGCGTTCGCCATCGCCGAGGATTTGCACCTCGATGTGGCGCGCGCGGCGAATAAAGCGCTCGAGATAGACAGCGCCATTGCCGAAGGCGGCTTGCGCCTCGGCCTTCGCGAGCGGGAATTGCCGGGCCAGTTCTGCCGCATCGGCCGCGACGCGGATGCCGCGGCCTCCGCCACCGGCAGAGGCCTTGATCATGATGGGGTAGCCGATGCCACCGGCCAGTGTCAGTGCGTCCTCGACGCTCTCAACCACGCCCGGGCTGCCCGGCACGCAAGGCACACCGGCGCGCTGCGCGGCGGCGCGGGCGGCGGCTTTGTCGCCCATCGTGCGGATGGCATGCGGGGTCGGGCCGACGAAGACCAGTCCGGCGGCGCCGACCTGTTCGGCGAAGTCGGCGTTCTCGGAGAGAAAGCCATAGCCCGGGTGGATCGCGCCCGCGCCGCTGGCCTGCGCCGCGGCCAACAGCGCGGGGATGTTCAGGTAGCTTTTGGTCGAGTGCGGAGGCCCGATGCGGATGGCCACGTCGGCCAGCCGAGCGTGCAGGCTTCCGGCATCGGCGTCGCTGTAAACTGCAACGGTCTCGAGGCCGAGTTCCTTGGCCGCGCGAATGATGCGTACGGCAATCTCCCCTCGATTGGCCACCAACAGCTTGTCGAATGCCATGTCTTGGTCCGCCCTCAAGGCAGATCGATCAGCAGTAGCGCTTGCCCCGAATCGATCGGCTCGCCGTTGCCGACCAGAAAGCGTTGGATGCGCCCGCTCGCATCCGCGGTGACCTCGCTGAACTGCTTCATCACCTCGACCAGGCCGATGACCTCGCCTTCGGACACGTCGTCGCCGTCGGACTTGAACGGCGGCGTATCGGGCGAAGCGCTTCGGTAAAACGTGCCGGGCAGCGGGCTCTGCACTTCATGGGGAGTGGACATGGAGGCGGTTCTTTCGGTCCGATACTCTATCAATGAGGTTGCGTAATCAGTCCGGTCAGTCCGGCTACTTCGATGCCGTGCTCCGCCAAGGCGGCGCGAGTCGTGGTCACCAACTCGAGTGCGCCCGGGGTGTCACTGTGGATGCAGACCGAGTCGAAGTCGATCGCGACCTCGCCCCCGTCAACCGTCGCAACTGTGCCCTCTTGGCAAGCGCGCAGCACCTTGGCCGCGACCGTTGCCGGATCGAGCCGGCCGACCTGGCGCGTGAAAACGATCGAGCCGCTCAGATCGTAATCGCGGTCGGCATAGAACTCGGTCACCACCGGCTGGCCCAGTTCGCGTGCCACTCGGCACGTGACGGATTGCGCCATGCAATAAAGGAGCAGCGACGGCTCGATGCGTTGGAGCGCGTGCACCAGCGCGCGCGAGAGCGATTCGTCGCGCGCCGCATGCATGTACAGCGCGCCGTGCGGCTTGATGTGCTGAAGCGCCATCCCTTCCAGCCGCGCGAACTCGCGCAGCGCGCCGAGCTGGTAGACCATGTCGTTGACTAATTCATCGGCAGGCGCGACAACGTGCCGGCGCCCGAAGCCGACCAGATCGCGAAAACCCGGGTGCGCGCCAATGCCCACGCCGTGCTGCTTCGCCAGCCCGACCATCCTGCGCATGATGTTGGGGTCGCCGGCGTGAAAGCCGGTGGCGATGTTGGCCGAGCTGATCAGCGGCATCAGCGCGTCGTCGACGCCGTCGCCGATGCGCCAGGGTCCGAAGCCTTCGCCCATGTCCGAGTTCAGGTCGATGCGCTGTTTCATGTCTGCGAAATCAGTGGTGAAAACTTGAGGCTAGGCTTTGGGCCGCGATCTGGAAAGCGACATTTTTCGATGGCCTGCTATCTGAAAAACCAATGCTTGCGCGGTGTGGCTCGGGGGAACGGTCGGCCCTGGGTAGCGACTCGGCGGCGCGCCGTGCTACGGTAGACGCATGGTTCAGATATCAGGCGGTACCGCTCATGTCGTTCTCGATTCGCCAGCTCAAGTACTTCGCCGCCACGGCGGAGCTCGGTCGCATCTCTCAGGCCGCGGTGCAACTGAACATCTCGCAGTCGGCGGTGACCGCCGCGATTCGCGAGCTGGAGGAAATCCTCGAACAGCAACTTTTCGAGCGCCAGTCGCATGGCGTGGAGTTGACCGACGCGGGACGGCGCTTCCTCGGGCACACCTATTCCGTGCTGGCTGCGGTGGACGATGCGATGCGGATGCCGAACCAGCATGAGAGCATTGAAGGCAGCCTGACGGTCGCGGCCAGCTACACGGTGCTCGGCTACTTTCTGCCGCACCATCTGCAGCGCTTTTCACAGCGGTATCCACGCATCGAGGTTAAGGTGCATGAGGTGGCTCGCGAGGCCATCGAAGAAGGCTTGATCACGAAGCAGTACGACATGGGTCTGCTGCTAACCTCGAACGTGATCAACCGTGAACTGGCGCTCGAGACCTTCTTCGGCTCCGAGCGACGCCTCTGGGTGCCCGCAAAGCACCCGCTGCTCGAGCGCGGCGAAGTCACGCTGGCCGACGTGGCCCAAGAGCCCTACGTCATGTTGACCGTCGATGAAGCTTCGGCAACGTCGTTGAAGTACTGGAGCCGCACGCCGCACCAGCCGAAGATACGTCTGCGCACGAGCTCGGTCGAAGCGGTGCGCAGCACGGTGGCGAACGGGCTCGGCGTGACGATTCTGTCCGACATGGTCTACCGTCCCTGGTCGCTCGAAGGTAGGCGCATCGAGACGATCAACCTGAAGGATCCGATTCCGGCCATGACGATTGGCCTGGGCTGGAAGCAAGGGGCGGAGCACACCCCGCCGATGCAGGCCTTTCGCGATTACTACCGCCAACTGTTTCTCGACCCAACAGCCGCGAGGCCGAGCCGAATCCGGTCATGACCGGCGACTCGCGGTCGAGTGCGCCACCCCTTCTGGCACGCGTGCGAATCAGAAGCGCGGGCAACACGCCGTGGTCGGTTCCTCAAGTCCGTGCGGTGAATGACGTACTCGATGCTTCCCGTACCGAGCAAGCGGTCGGCCGACACTAACAGGCTGGTGTTCACCCATTGGTATCTCCTGGCACCGGTTTCGAAGCGGACGGCGACGCGCATGTGCTGCTGCACTCGGTCGGTCGACCCATTTGCCGCCGCGGCCTCCTTGAAGGCTTCTGTTTGCTCCACAAGGCCGGTGTGGTGCATCAATAAGACCGCGCCATCGTCGGCCAGGAATTGCGCGCACGTCGGGTCGCCAGACGCCGTCATCACTCATCTGCATCCAGTCGATGCTGGTGGCCGCCAGCTTGACCGAAACACGCGCGCCGAAGAGCTTCGCTTACCTGCCAGTATTGCCGTGCGCCAAGGGGTGATGCTGTCGTCCGATCGAGCGGTTGTATGGTCCGCAACGTGTACGTGATCTGCGGTTCCAAGGTCAGCATTACCGTCTCCTTCTTCTGAAGGGCCAGCTCGTGAGAGGTTGGACGCTGGGCACACCCGATCGTCCCAGCTGGTAATCTGCGCGCATTGGCTTCGCTGGCAAATGAGCCGGACGATCCCGAGTGGAGCGCCTGGCCTCAGACCGAATTGCAACGCCTCGTCGATGGCGATCAAGAAAGTGCCGATCGAACAGCCGTTGACCGGCGAGCCGGCGCGTAACCGGGCGACATGGCCGGTTCGCCCACTCGATGCACGAAGAGGCTAGGCATGCCCCTTGATGCACGGAGCGCCGTACATGGCGGCAACTGTCTGCCGGCCCTTTTCTTGTGCCAATCGCGCGTCCAGTAAACGGTCGCCGACCAAGGAGTCTCTGGTGCAATCATTCGACAACAACTTCGACCACGACGCACCCGTCGACGCCGTGGCCGGCCGAATTGCCGTCCGCCCGTCCGTCGAGCCGTCGGCACAACTGCAGCCCCGGTTCCACTTGATGACCTGCGTTTGACCGTCCGCATCGGAGTCGCTGGAATCGAGTTCACGCAGTCAATCCAGCAGAACGACAGAGTCGGTCCGAGCTACGGCATCTATAACGTGCTGCCGCTGGCAGCCTAAAAAAGAGATGATGGCGCGCATTTACCCGATGGTCAGGCGCGGCGCCTTCTCGCGCGACACGCCCTCCGGCCAACGCGTGACAGGCGAGCTCACCCTGTCGATCGGCAACCAAGTGGTCTAGCCGTGCTGCAAGCATCGATCGCTCAGGAAGGTCTGCTTTAACCACTTCGGAACGTGCTGATGCGGCCAATTCGAATTGATGCGCGGGTTTAGTCGGCTGTTCGCTGGTTTCCCAGCTACTTTCAGCCCGATTTCGGGCACGCTGGCGGTTTGCAGGCGCACTCATGCCTGCGCTCCCATCAAACTGCGCCGCGCCATCCACAGGTTGGACAGCGCAAACAGCATGTGCAACTGCGCGGTGTTCTTCTTCAACCCGCGGTAGCGCACCTTGACGTGTCCGAACTGGCGCTTGATCACCCGGAACGGATGCTCGACCT
>JAYTHL010000297.1:0-4438 GCA_043732605.1 Rhizobacter sp.
CGATGCGGGGAAGGGCAGCGCGAGGCCCTGGGCGCGGCCTTCGTACACGACCGCGCCTGCGGCGTCGCGCAGCTCGACGACGTAGCGGTCGTTGCGCGCGAACGCCTCCCACGCGAAGCGCTCGGGCGGCGCCGTCAGCGCGCCGGCGGGCTGACGTGCGCGCAGACCGCCGCTGCGCATCACCACGCCGCCCATCGCGAGCGCGTCTCCGCGTAGTTGCACGGGCTTGGCCGCGCCCGGTGCGCGGCGGCGTGCGACAGCGCCCTGAGTCGTCGAGACGCCGGCGGCGTCGACCTGCGCACCGCCCGGTCCGGAGACCGTGTACTCGTCGCCCGATGCGACGTAGAGCAGCGTCAGACTCGACGCCGGCTCGAGCTGCAGACGCGTGCCTGCGGGCAGGACGGCGAGGGTCGCGACCGGGCGCGTCGCGCCGGCATCGCCGAGCGAGACCGTGCCGACGCGGTCGACGACAAGGGCCACGCCGGGCGACTGCGCCGCGGCCGGCAGCACCGCCGCGGCGGCCAGGCCGATGGCGACGACGACGCTGGCGAAGATCCGTTCTCGAAGTTTCATCGTGCCCGATCGTGTGCCGACGAATTCTCACCGATCGCCGCATCGACACCTGCGCCGCTGACCGGGACGAGGGGGCCGTTGCGCGCGAAGGCGCGTTCGATAATGCGCGGTCGTCCCGATCCCAGGAGCCTTCCGTGTCCCCTCGCCTGCTGCGCCGCATCACGGCTGGTCTCGTCTTCGCGGCGCTGCAAGCCGGCGTGTGCGCCCAGACGTCGGGCGACGGCGACGAGGCTCCTCCCGAGGTCAGCGCCAAGGAGCGCAGCGCCGCCGCCATCGCCGCGCTCGACGCGCGCTCGGTGGCCGTGCACCAGCAGCTCGCGACGGTCACCGATCCGAACGAGCGCTTCCGCCTGCTCTTCGAGCTCTCCGAGGCCTTCTATCGCGCCGGCCGCGTTCCCGAATCGCTCAAGGTCAGCGACGAGATCATCGAGGACAAGATGATCGGGCCGGGCCGCCGTTCGCTGCGTGCGTCGGCGATGGCGCTCAACATGTCGCTCGTCGGCGAATACGCGAAGAGCCAGCGCTACGTCAACCGCGCCAAGTCGCTGGCGCGCGAGACGTCGCCGGCCGAGTTGGAGGAACTGCCGCGCGAGCCATCGTTCTCCTTCCTTCACGCCGAGGCCGAGATCTACCGCCGCTCGGAAGGCCGCCACGATCTCGCGTTGGCGAAGACGCGCGAGACCGCCGAGCTCGCCTGGGCCAGCTTCAACGACTCCTCGCTCAGCGAGAAGCGGCGCCAGGCGGCGGCTTCGGAGCTGCTGAGCAACGTCAACGTTCACGTGCGCCTCCTGGTGCAGAACAACCGTCGCGACGAGGCGATGAGCTACATCACCGAGATCCGCGAACGGATCGCGACGCGGCCCGACCTGAAGGCGTCGTCCTACCAGATGGCGTCGATCGACGAGGCGCTGGCGATCGCGCTCTCGTCGCAGGACGACTACGACGCCGCGCTCGTCGCGATCGACTCTGCTGTCGCTCGCCACACGCGCCTGAAGACGCCGGAGTTCGATGTCAACTACGGCCTGGCGATGCGCGGGCGGCTGATGATCACGCTGGCGCTCGGCCGGATCGGCGACTACGGCCGCGACGCCGACGCGCTCACTCGCGGCCGCGGCGGCAGCCCGATCCTGGCCGGCAGCTTCCCGTCCGAGGAGTCCGACTCGCTCGCCTTCGCGTCGCGCGGCCAGTGGAGCGAGGCCGCGACGCGCATCGGCAGCCATCTCGATCGCGACGCGCGCCGGATCGGCACCGAGAGCCCGTTCTACAAGTACCGGGCGGCGATGCTGCTGCTCTATCTCATCAACGATCCGGCGCGGCCCGAGGCCCAGCCCGACATCGAGCGCTTCGTCGCCGCGCTCGCCAACGACGACGGCGACTGGGCCGACGCCAGCTACCGCGGCTCGTACGTCGAGGACGGCGCGCTCTCGTCGTCGCTCGGCAAGCTGATCCCGGCCGGTGGGCGCGCCTCCGACTCGGCCGTCGCGCTCGCCTTCCGCATCTCCGAGCTGCTGCGCAGCAGCTCGTCGCAGGGCGCGCTCGCCGACGGCGCGTCGCGGCTGGCCGCGAGCAACCCGAAGCTGCGCGGCCTGATCGAGCAGGAGCAGGCGCTGCGCTTCGATCGCAACGCGAGCCGGGGCACATTCTCGATCGCCGTGAACCGTCTCGAGCGGGCGCGCGCGCCCGACAGCGGCGACGAGGCCATCGCCAAGCGGCGCGAGGTCGAGGTCGCCGACAGGGGCAAGGCGGTCGAGGCAAACAACGCCAAGCTGAAGCAGCTCCGGCGCGAGATCTCGGCGCAGTTCCCGGTCTACCGCGAGCTGGTCAGCCCGAGCGTGCCGAGCGCGGCGAAGATCGGCGCGGTGCTCAAGCCCGGCGTGTCTACCTGAACCTCTATAGCGGCGCGAGCGCCGGCTACGCCTTCGTCGTCCAGCCCGGCGGCAAGCTGAGCGCGACCCGGCTCGACATCACGCGGGCGAAAACGAAGAGCCTGATCGCGACACTGCGCCGTCCGTTCGACGCCTCGACGCCGCCCGAGCGCGCAGGCGATCTCGGCGGCTTCGATCTCGCCGCCAGCCGCGAGCTCTACGCCGCATGGCTGGCGCCGGTCAAAGACCAGCTGCAGGGCGCGACCACGGTCTACATCTCCGCCGGCGGACCGCTCGCCAGCCTGCCGTGGTCGGTGCTCGTCACCCAGCCAGCCAAGACGCTCGCCGAAGCGTCGTGGTGGGTGAGCCAGATCTCGCCGGTGCAGATGCCGAGTGCGTCGTCGCTGGTGCTCGCGCGCACGTACGCGGGCCAGCGTGCGAAGCGTCCGTTCTTCGCCTTCGCCGATCCGAGCTTCGACGGCCGCGAGGTCGCGCCAGCAACCGCCGGCACAACGCGCGGCGTGCGCGCGTCGGCGCTGGCGCCGAACACCGCGCCGCAGGGAGCGGAATACAAGAGCCTCAATCGCCTGCCCGAGACCTTCGACGAAGCGCGCGCGATCGGCGCCTCGCTCGACGCCGGCGACGACAGCGTGATCCGCGGCCAGGCCGCGTCGCGCAGCCGGGTGATGAAGGAGAACCTGTCGGACGTGCGCGTCGTCGAGTTCGCGACCCACGGCCTGTTGCCGGGCGAGCTGCCGGGCATGCTGCGCGCCGGCCTGGCGCTGGCCTACGAGGGGCAGGGCACGCGCGACTCGGTGCTCACCATCGACGACATCGTCGGCCTGCGTCTGAACGCCGACTGGGTGATCCTCTCGGCGTGCAACACGGGCCTGGCGAGCGGCACGGCGGGCGACTCGATGTCGTCGCTCGCGCGCGGCTTCTTCGCCGCCGGCGCGCGCACGGTGCTGGCGACGCAATGGGCGGTGGAGTCGCAGTCGGCGAAGGAGTTGACCGTCGGGCTCTTCAAGAGCCTCGGCGCCGATCCGGCATCGTCGAAGGCCGATGCCTTGTCGAAGACGCAGCGCGAGATGATCGCCGGCAAGTACGGCGCGCTCTACAAGCACCCGTACTTCTGGGCGCCGTTCTTCATCTCGGGCGACGCGGCGCGCTGATCCCGGAAGAGGCGTTCGAGGCGCGAAACCGGGCGACTCCTACGGCGCCGTCACGGCGTCGTGGATCGCCTTGGCGATCACCTTGTCCTCCAGGTACTGGACGATGCCGTGCTTGTTGTCGCTGCCGTTGGCGACGCCGCTGTAATTCGTGACCTCCGGGCCGCCGCGATACACGGTCGGCGCGATCTCGTAGAGCGCGACCGTGTCCTGCGGGTCGCGCGCGTTGAACCACCGGCCGACGCCTTCCGGTGCCTTCCTCGGGGGCGTGTCCGACGGCAGGCGCGACCAGATCGACTCGATGCCGAGCGGCGAGCCGATCGTGATCAGCGCCTTGATGCTCGTGCGCGGCGAGCGGTTCATGAGAAGGTTGTAGGCGACGATGGTGCCGAGCGAATGCGAGACGACGACGCACGGCTCGTCGCGTGGGATCGCGGCATCGACGATGGCGTCGATCTGCAGGCGCAGGCCCTTCTTCGTCAGGTAGTACCAGACGTCGCGCGTGAAGAGCTCGATCGACGACTGGCCGATGTGCGGCAGCTTGTCGAGCAGGCGCAGGGCCGCGAGCACCGCCTTCCAGTTCTGGATGTCGCGCTCGACCACGGTCTCGCCCGACTCCGCGGCGATGCGGTCGAGCGTGATGCCCTGGGCCGCAGCCATCTCGAAAATCATCTTCTGGGTGAACTCCTGCTCCTCGGCCTGCGGCGCCGATGCGTCGGCGCCACGATCGACAAGCGTCTTGAACGCGGCGCGGCCGGCTTCGTCGGTGAGCTGGAAGAGCAGGTTGCCGTAGTACGGCAGGACCACGCTTGCGGTCGCGAGCTCGGGCAG
>JAYTHL010000298.1:0-4434 GCA_043732605.1 Rhizobacter sp.
CGCGAGCCGAGCGTCAACCTCGGGCTGGGCGAGGCGACCGGTCGGCCGCCGCATCTCGTCGGCGAGCATCTGCTCAAGCAGGCGGGTATCGCGCCGGGCACCGCGCGCGCGCATGCATTCACCTTTCTCGACTTCGAAGCGGCAGCGCGCACTTACGGGCGGGTCGGTGGTTTCGCTCACCTCGCGACCCTCGTCAAGCGGCTGCGCGCGTCTCGACCCGAAGCGATCCTGCTCGACGGTGGCGACACCTGGCAGGGATCGGCGACGTCGCTGTGGACGAACGGTCAGGACATGGTCGACGCGTGCAAGCTGCTCGGCGTCGACTGCATGAGCGGGCACTGGGAGTTCACGCTGGGTGCCAAGCGCGTGCAGGAGATCGTCGAGAAGGATCTCGCCGGCCACACGAGCTTTCTCGCGCAGAACATCAAGACGACCGACTTCGGCGATCCGGTCTTCGCGCCTTACGTGATCCGGCCGATGAACGGTGTGCCTGTGGCCGTCATCGGCCAAGCGTTTCCGTACACGCCGATCGCCAATCCGCGTTACCTGATCCCCGACTGGTCGTTCGGCATCCAGGACGACAATCTGCAGAAGATGGTCGACGAGGTGCGTGGCAAGGGGGCGCAGGTGGTCGTCGTGCTGTCGCACAACGGCATGGACGTCGACCTGAAGATGGCGAGCCGCGTCTGCGGCGTCGACGCGATCCTTGGTGGCCACACACATGACGGCGTGCCCGTGCCGGTCATCGTCAAGAACCACGGCGGCCAGACCCTCGTCACCAACGCGGGGTCGAACACCAAGTTCCTCGGCGTGCTCGACTTCGACGTGCGCGGCGGCCGCATCCGCGACTACCGCTATCAGCTCATGCCGATTTTCGCCAACCTGCTGCCCGCCGATCGCGACATGCAGGCCCATATCGACAAGGCGCGCGCGCCGTTCGCCGCCAAGCTCGATGAAACGCTCGCAGTGAGCGAAGGGCTCCTCTATCGGCGTGGCAACTTCAACGGCACCTGGGACCAGCTCATCCTCGACGCGATCATGGAGGTCAAAGGCGCGGAGATCGCGTTCTCGCCCGGTTTCCGCTGGGGCACGACGTTGCTGCCAGGACAAAAGATCACGCGCGAGCTGATGATGGATCAGCTCGCGATCACCTACCCCTATACGACGCTGACGCCGATGACCGGAGAGACGATCAAGATCATCCTCGAGGACGTCTGCGACAACCTGTTCAACGCCGATCCGTACTACCAGCAAGGCGGCGACATGGTGCGCGTCGGCGGGCTCGCCTACACCTGCACGCCGAACGCGAAGATGGGCTCGCGCATCTCGGACATGCGCCTCGGCGGCAAGCCGATCGAGGCGGGCAAGATCTACCAGGTCGGCGGCTGGGCACCCGTCGCGGAAGGCGCCAGAGGCGAGCCGATCTGGGAGGTCGTCGAAGCCTACCTTCGCGATCACAGGACGGTCGGTGCACGCACGCTGAACCGGCCGACGCTGGTCGGCGTCGACGGCAATCCAGGGATGGCGACGTGACCTCGCGAAGCGCGGTTCTAGCGGCGGCATTGCTCACGGCGAGTCTCGTGACGAACGCGCTCGCGGCCGAGCCTGCGGTCGTGAAGCTCTCGTCGATCGGATTCGAGACCGCCCTCAAAGCGGCGAGCGCCGCGTTGGCCGAATGTCGTGCCAAGGGCGCGCTGGTCGCGGTCGCGGTGACCGATCGATCGGGAGTCGTCCTGGCGCTACTGCGCGATCCGCTCGCCGGCATGCACACGCCCGACGCCGCCATGCGCAAGGCCTGGACCGCGGCCAGCTTCAGAAGCGCGACGAGCATGCTCGAAAGGGCAACGACCGCAACGACGGACTCGAACGGCATCCGTCAGTTTCCCGGCGTGGCGATGGTCGGCGGCGGCCTGCCCATTGCCGCAGCAGGGCAGCAGATCGGCGCCATCGGCGTGTCGGGAGCGCCGTCCGGAAAGCTCGACGAGGCGTGTGGCGAAGCTGGCCTGGCCGCGGTCCGCGACGATCTCGAACTCGGCCAGTGAGCCGGAACCGCCTTCTCGCGACGATCCTGAGTCTGGGAGTGGCCGCAATCGCGACTGCGGGCGAAGCGCAGGACAGCGTGCGCGAGTTCGAAACGAGCCGCATCCCGATGAAGGTCGTGCAGGTCGCGCCGCACAGCTTCTACGTCGAGGGCAAGGCGGGCGCCGTGTCGACCGCGAACGAGGGCTTCAACTCGAACGCCGGTTTCGTCGTCACGGGTGACGGCGTGGTCGTCTTCGACGCGCTTGGAACACCAGACCTCGGCAAGCGCTTGGCCGACCTCATCGCGCAGACGACGCAGCAGCCGGTCCGTCGCATCGTCGTCAGCCACTACCACTCGGATCACTTCTACGGCCTGCAGGCATTGCAGCGTGACGGTGTCGACATCTGGGCCCACGAGGCGGTTCGCGACTACCTCGCGTCGGAGGCCCCGGCCGCGCGGCTGTCCGAGCGCCGGCAGTCACTCGCGCCCTGGGTCAACGCGCGCTCGCGCATCGTCGTGCCGACGCGCTACCTGGGAGAAGACACCTCGTTCCCGCTCGGTGGACTTCACTTTCGCGTCATGCACGCCGGGCCGGCCCACACGCCGGAGGACCTGATGATGATGGTCGAGGAAGACCAGGTTCTCTTCGTCGGCGACCTCGTCTTCACCGGCCGCATCCCGTTCGTCGCCGACGCCGACGTGAGCGCGTGGATCAGCGCGCTCGACCGCGTCATCGCACTCAAGCCCAGCGTCGTCGTCGGCGGCCATGGCCCGTATTCGACCGATGCCTTGGCCGACCTCGCGCAGACGCGCGACTACCTGGTCTTCCTCCGCACCCAGATCTCGGCCGCCTTCGAGATGGGTCTCGACTTCGACGAGGCCTACCGTCAGATCGACTGGTCGCGGTTCGCGGCGCTGCCCGCGTTCGAAGCCGCCAATCGGCGCAACGCCTACCAGGCCTATCTGAATGTCGAGCGCGAGGCGCTCAAGGCAGCGAGACCTTAGGTCCGCTGTCCTGAGGCCGGCGCGCCAGTGGAGTCCCATCGGTGGTGGAGACGGACCTCAGCGACGCCAGCTTGCTCGCCAACGATGCCGCCGAGAGCGAGCCGAGATGCGTGTCAACCAGCCGGCCCGCTGGATCGAAGAAGAGCGTGGTGGGCATTGCCATCGATCCGTACTTGCGACCGAGCCCTTTGTCCGGGTCGAGCACGACGTTGGCCAGCGCGAGGCGCTGCTCGACCAGATACCGATCGAGGGTGAAGGCGTCCTCGCCCTGGTTGGCGAACACGAATGTCACGTCGCCGATCTCGCGTTGCGCCGTTGCCAGCACCGGCATCTCGCGACGACACGGGGGGCACCACGTCGCCCACAGATTGACGACCATGGGCTTGCCGCCGGCAAGGGCGGCCAGCGTGGCCGGATGCCCCTGCGGGGTGACGAGCGACACCGTCGCAAGGTCCGTGACCGTCGGGTCGACGCCGAAGCGAAGCGCTCCCGGCGCGGAGAGCCAACCCATTGCGCCGGCGACCAAGCCGAGCGCAAGTGGCTTGCGCAACGTCGGGCGACGCCACCCTTGCCAGAGCGCCACGAGCGCTGCAGCGACAAGACCAGCCCACAAAAGAAAGCCCCCGTCGCGAATATCGACAACCGACCACGGATCGGCGCGGTACTGGGCAAACCAGGTCACGACAAAGCCGACACGCGCCGCGACTGCACCCGCCAAAAGCATGTCGAGCAGGACGGCACCCACGCTACTCCGCTGCGTGCGTCCTGCCCAGTGGCCGACGGCGGCCGCGATGCCAATGCTCACCATCCCCACAACCAACGACGTCGGCAGGGCCACCGGACCGATCGAGACGGAGATCGGATTCATCATTCAAACGCGGCGCCTCAAAGGGTGGCCGCCTTGACGGCAAGTTCGACCGCCACAGCGAGAACGACGGCCGCGAATCCGAGCTGAACCTGCTCCGCCGACAACCGCCGCGAGGCCAACCGGCCAACCAGCATTCCGGCAGCCGTCGAGGCACTGAACAGGAACGTCGTCTCGAGGGGCAAAGTCGCGCCACTGAGCACTGCCGAAAAGACGCCGCCGATCCCGACGATCGCGATCACGAGCAGTGACGTCGCCACGATGCCGTGCATCGTGATGTCCGTGAATCTGCGCAGCAACGGCACGATCACGAAACCGCCGCCGACGCCGAGCAACCCGGTCATCAAGCCGGTCAGCGCGCCCACACCCGTCAGCAAGAGTGCCGTGGATGCATTCCAGACCAGGCGTCCGGTCGCGAGGTCCACGTGGCCGACGACATGGTCCGACTGCGCCGATGGGGATGAGGGCCGGGACGATTGCCAGAGAAGACGAGCCCCGACGACGAGCATCACAACGGCGAAGACAGCCAGGAGGACGCGCT
>JAYTHL010000299.1:0-34024 GCA_043732605.1 Rhizobacter sp.
GCGCAAGATCCCGTTCGGTCCCGAGAGCGGCGGCGGCCTCGCGCCCAGCGGCCCGGCGCTCGTCGGCTACTACCGCGATCGCATCGCCGAGCTCTCTGCCTTCATGAAGGAGCTCGACGTCGTCACCGTGCCCGCCTGGCTCGGCTCGATGGAGATCGTCGAGACCCCGGCCTTCCTGCAGCCGGTGTCGCCGGGTGCATCGATGTACTCGCCGCGCCTGTTCTCGAAGTCGAGCACCGGCTACTACTTCATCACGCCGCCGCGCTCGCTCGAGGAGGCGGCCAAGCGCCTCGACATGTACGAGGACTTCGACCGCGACCGGATCTGGTCGACGGCCGCGCACGAGGCGATGCCCGGCCACTTCCTGCAGCTCTCGATCGCGCGCCGCCATCCGAATTTCGTGCGCCGGATCCAGCACGACTCGGCGCTTGCCGAAGGCTGGGCGTTCTACGGCGAGGAGATGTTCGTGCGCCTCGGCCTCTACGGCGACGGCCTCGACGCGCGCCTCTTCACGGCACGCTGGGAGCGCCTGCGCGGCGCTCGCGCAACGGTCGACCCGAAGCTCGCATCAGGTGAATGGAGCGTCGCACAGGCCGTCGATTTCTTCGAGGCGCAGTCGGGCTCCACGCGCGCGGCGTCGGAGGCGGCCGTCAACGGCATCGCCCTCGGCCCAGGCTACGTCATCTCGTACACGGTCGGGCGATTGCAGCTCGAGACGCTGCTCGGCGAATACCAGCGGCGCATGGGCGCCAAAGGGTCGCTGCGCGACTTCCACGACCGGCTGCTGTCGTACGGCTCGGTCCCGCTCGCCGTGCTCGGGCCGGAGCTGATCGCCGACCTCGACAAGCCGGGGAGCGCCGTCCGGGCGGCGGCGAACTACTGAGGAACCGCGCGCATCTCCCGATGCCGCAGTGCGCCCGCGTGTCGAGAATCCGTGCATCCCCTGTCCTGCAGAGATCTCCATGAACCGACGCCTTGCCCTGTCCACCCTGACCACCGCGGCGCTGCTGTCGCTCGCCGCGCCTTCCGCTTTCGCGGCCGACGGGCCGTTCAAGATCGGCTTCATCCTGCCCATGACCGGGCAGTCGGCGTCGACCGGCAAGCAGATCGAGGCCGCGGTCAAGCTCTGGCAGGCGCAGAACGGCACGACCGTCGCCGGCCGCAAGGTCGAGGTCATCGTCAAGGACGACGCTGGCGTCGCCGACACGACCCGGCGCATCGCCCAGGAGATGGTGGTCAACGACAAGATCGACGTGCTCGCCGGCTTCGGTCTCACGCCGCTCGCCTTCGCGACCGCGCCGATCGCGACGCAGAGCAAGACGCCGATGGTCGTGACCGCGGCGGCGACGTCGGCGATCACCGAGCAGTCGCCTTACATCGTGCGCACCAGCTTCACGCTGCCGCAGGTGTCGGTGTCGATCGCCGAGTGGGCGGCCAAGCACGGCATCAAGAGCGTCGTCACCTTCGTCGCCGACTACGGCCCGGGCATCGACGCCGAGAAGTTCTTCAAGAGCCAGTTCCAGCTCAACGGCGGCAAGATCACGGGCGAGATCCGCTCGCCGCTGCGCAGTCCCGACTTCGCGCCCTTCCTGCAGAAGGTCGCCGACCTGAAGCCCGACGCCGTGTTCGTGTTCCTGCCGTCGGGGCAGGGCGCGGCGTTCATGAAGCAGTTCGGCGAGCGCGGCCTCGACAAGTCGGGCATCAAGCTGATCGCGACCGGCGACGTCGTCGACGACGACCAGCTCAACGACATCGGCGACGTCGCGCTCGGCGTCGTCAACTCGCACCACTACTCGGCCGCGCATCCGTCGCCGCTGAACAAGAAGTTCGTCGCCGCGTTCGAGGCGGCCAACAAGTTCCGGCCCAACTTCATGGCCGTCGCCGGCTACGACGGCATGCACCTGATCTACAACGCGCTCGCGGCGACCAAGGGCGCGGGCGGCGGCGACGCGCTGCTCGCGGCGATGAAGGGCCAGATCTTCGAGAGCCCGCGCGGCCAGATCCTGATCGACGCGCAGACGCGCGACATCGTCCAGGACGTCTACATCAGGAAGGTCGAGCGCGTGCCGGCGATGGGCAACCAGCTCTACAACGTCGAGTTCGACGTGCAGAAGGCGGTCAAGGATCCGGCCAAGCTGAAGTAGCGCGGACGCAGGCAACAATGGCGAGGCCATGAGCCTCGTCGCGATCGTCCTGCTCGCCCTGGCTATGTCGACGGACGCCTTCGCCGCCGCGATCGGCAAGGGCATCGCCCTACATCGGCCGCGCTGGTCGGAGGCCTCGCGCACCGGGCTGATCTTCGGCGTCATCGAGGCGCTCACGCCGCTGGTCGGCTGGGCGATCGGCCGGACCGCTACCGACTACGTTCAGGCCTGGGACCACTGGATCGCGTTCGGCATCCTCGCCGTGCTCGGCCTGCGCATGATCGTCGTCGGCTGGCGCGGCGACGACGATGAGCCGGTCGCCAGGCCGGAGCGGCACGGGTTCTGGGTGCTCGCGGCGACAGGCTTCGCGACGAGCGTCGACGCCATGGCCGTCGGCGTCGGCCTGGCGTTCGTCGACGTCGGCATCGTGCCGATCGCGGTGGCCATCGGCCTCGCAACCTTCGCCATGGTGGCCATCGGCGTGATGGCGGGCCGGCTGCTGGGCAGCATCGCGGGCCGCTGGGCCGAGGCCCTCGGCGGTGTCGTCCTCATCGGCATCGGCATCGGCTCGGCCCTTCTCTACGCGCACCTCGCAGGCGCGGCATGAGCGCTGTCCTCGGCATCGGCGAGTCGATCGCGCCGCCCGAGGCCGGCAGCTTCCTCGGCCATCCCAAGGGCCTCGCGATCCTCTTCCTCACCGAGATGTGGGAGCGCGTCAGCTACTACGGCATGCGCTCGCTGCTCGTGCTCTACATGGTCAACCACCTCTTCGTGCGCCCCGAGTCGGGCGCCGAGGTGCTCGGCTTCAACGCCTTGAAGCACGCGCTCGAGACGGCGTTCGGCGTGCTGACGCCGCAGGCGCTCTCGTCGCAGATCTACGGCCTCTACACCGGCTTTGTCTACCTCACGCCGTTCTTCGGCGGGATGCTCGCCGATCGCCTCCTCGGCCGGCGCCGGGCGGTGATCGTCGGCGCGGTGCTGATGGCGATCGGCCACTTCCTGATGGCCAGCGAGCACCTCTTCTTCGTCGCGCTGATGGTGCTCATCGTCGGCAACGGCTGCTTCAAGCCCAACATCTCGACCCAGGTCGGCGGCCTCTACGCGCCTGGCGACCCGCGCCGCGACCGCGCGTATTCGGTCTTCTACGTCGGCGTCAACCTCGGCGCCTTCCTCGCGCCGCTGATCTGCGGCACGCTCGGCCAGCTCGTCGGCTGGCACTACGGCTTCGCGGCCGCCGGCGTCGGCATGGTGATCGGCCTTGTGTTCTACGTGACCAACCAGGACAAGCTGCCGATCGAGCCCGCGCCGACGGCCTCGACCGCCACGCCGTGGCTCGGCGTCGCCGGCTTCGTCGTCGCCGTGCCGATCGCCATCGTCGCGCTGCTGTGGATGCTGACGCTGCCGCCGCTCGTGCCCGCGTCGCTTGCCGTGATCGTGATCGCCTCGTGCCTGTTCTGGATGATCCGCCTGCCGCGCCACGAGCGGCCGCGGGTGATGGCGATCTCGGCCGCCTGCCTCGTCACCGCCGCGTTCTGGGCGGTCTACGAGCAGCAGGGCAACACGCTGCAGCTCTGGGCCGACCAGAGCACTCGCTGGCCGACGGTCTTCGGCTTCACGATCCCATCGACCTGGTACCAGTCGTTCAACCCGTTCATGATCTGGCTCATCGTGCCGCTGCTCAACCTCGTCTGGACGGCGCAGGCGCGGCGCGGCCGCGAGCCGACCAGCCTGCAGAAGATGGCGATCGGCTGCGTCGTCCTCGGCGCCGGCTTCCTGGTGATGATCGTCGCCTCGAACGACATGCCGGCCGGCGCGCGCAGCAGCGTGCTGTGGCTGGTGGCGACGAGCGCGATCTTCACCATCGGCGAGATCTACCTCTCGCCGGTCGGCCTCTCGTTCGTCACCAAGGTGTCGCCGGCGCGGATGGTCTCGATGATGATGGGCGTGTGGTACCTGTCGAGCTTCGTCGGCAACTACATGACGGGCTATCTCGGCACGTACTACGAGAAGATGCCGCATGCGCAGTACTTCCTCATGCTCGCGGCCATCGGCGGGGTCGCCGGCCTGGTCCTGTTCGCCATGAACCGGCCGCTCGACCGGATCGTCGGCGGGCACGATCGCCAGCAGACAGGCGAGCCGGCCGCTCCCGTGGCGCGCTGACCGCCCGCGGTCAGATTCAGTTCATGCCGAGCTGATCGAAGAGAAAGGCCTGGACGTCGGCCTCCTGGGCGATCGACGACGACAGCGCCATGCCCTGCCCGTGCCCCGCGTCGCCGGCGACGCGCAGCAGCACCGGCCGTCCCGACGACGACGCGGTCTGCAGGCGCGCCGCCATCTTCAGCGAGTGGGACGGCTCCACCCGGCCGTCGTTCAGGCCGGTCAGCAGCATCACCGCGGGATAGGCCGTGCCGTCGACGACGTGGTGCAGGGGCGAATAGTCGTAGAGCGCGCGGAACTGCGCCGGGTCCCTGACCGTGCCGAACTCGGTGACGTTGAACGCGCCATTGGGCGAGAGCTCGACGCGCAGCATGTCGTAGATGCCGACGTGGCTCACGACCGCCTTGAAGAGCTCCGGACGCTGCACCAGCGCCGCGCCCATCAGCAGGCCGCCGTTGCTGCCGCCCTGGATCGCGAGCTTTGCCGGCGTCGTGTAGCCCTTGTCGACGAGGTATGCGGCGCTGGCGATGAAGTCGTCGAACACGTTCTGCTTCTTCGTCAGGGCGCCGGCGGCGTGCCACTCCTCGCCGAACTCGCCGCCGCCGCGCACGTTCGCGAGCACGTAGACGCCGCCGTGGCGCAGCCAGAAGGCGTTGCGCAGCGAGAAGAACGGCTGCATCGAGAGGCCGTAGCCGCCGTAGGCGTTGAGCAGCGTCGGATGGCTGCCGTCGAGGGCCAGGCCCTTTCGGCTCACGATGTTGAGAGGGATCCTCGTGCCGTCTTTCGAGACCGCGAACTCGCGCCGCACCTCGACCTCGTCCATGCCGTGGTTCTTCGGCGCCTCGCTGAGCTGCGTCTTGCTCGGCTCGGGCATCGGCGTCTGCGCGCTCGGCTCGAACCGGTACCACGCGAACGGGCTGACGAAGCTCTGGCTGCCGAACAGGATCGCGTCGCCGTCGAGCGCCGTGCCGACCTGTGTCTTCGCGATCGGCTCGCGCCCGATCGCGCCGAGCAACCGGCCCTGGAGCGTGAACGCGCGCAGCTCCTCCGGGCCGCCGACCAGGAAGCCGACGTAGAGACGATGCTCGGTCGGGGTGACGCCGTCGATGACGTCCGGGCCTTCCGGCACCACGACTGCGGCGCGGGCCAGCGACGGCGACGAGAGCGGCGCGGCGACAAGGCGGCCGCGCGGCGAGCCCTTCGTCACGAGCGCGTACCAGCGGCCGTCCTTGCCGAGGTGCATGTCCTTCACGCCGTCGTCGTGGTCGGCGACGCGGTCCCACCGTCCCGCGGGATTCTTGAGGTAGTACGCATGCTCGCCGCCGTCGCCGTTGGAAACGCGGGCGAGCACGTGGCGGCCGTCGTCGCTGGCGTCGAGCGCGATCTCGGCGATGCGCGGGAAGTCCTTGCCGATCACGTAGCGGTCGCTCGACGCCGGCGTGCCGAGCGAGTGGAACCACACCTGCTGATAGAAGTTCGCGTCGGCCGGCGGCCGCTCGCTGCCCTGCGGATAGCGCGTGTAGTAGACGCCGCCGTTGCCCCTCGTCCAGGCGACGCTGCCGCCGCCGGTCGGCACCTGCACGCGCGGCACGATGTCGGGCAGCGCGCGGCCGGTGGCGGCGTCGAAGAAGTGGAGCGCACCGAGCTCGCTGCCGTTGTCCGAGAGGCTCACCGCGACGGTCTTGCCATCGTGCGACGGCACGTACCAGTCGATCGTCGTCGTGCCCTTCGGATTCAGCACGTTGGGGTCGATCACGATCGACTCCGACGCGAGGTCGCGCGGGTCGCGCAGCATCACCAGGCGCGGCTGGTTGGCCGGCGGCTGGCGCTTCAACGCGAAGAGGCGGCGACCCTCGTAGCGGAACGCGTAGCGCGAGGTCGGCGCCTGGCCGAGGAGCGTGCTCAGCTCGGTGAAGATCGCGGCGCGATGCGGCGACGCGTCGAGGACGCCGCGCGTCAGCGCGTTCTCTTTCGCGAGCCAGTCGCGCACCTCGGCCGAGCCGGTGTCCTCGAGCCAGCGGTAGTCGTCGGTCACCGGCGTGCCGTGATGGACCTCGGTCACCGGTTGGCGCGGCGCCGGTGGATACGGCAGCGCGTCTGCCGACGCGGCCGTCACGAACGCAAGGGCTGCCGCCAGGAAGGCGGCGCGGGTCGATGGCGAAGCGCGGGTCATGGTGGTGTCCTCGAGGTCGACGTGCTGATCGAAAGAGGAAGCCGCAGTGCGCGTCAGCCGTCCGACTGCTCGCCCGCGCGGCCGGCCCCGAGATAGTCCTTGATCCGGTCGATGCGAGGCCCCACGACCTGCACCGCCTTCAGCAGTGCCTCGTCGGTGACGCCGAGGGCCTCGCTCCAGCGCACGACCCGGGCGCTGTCGTGGACGTCGATCTCGACCTTCGACGCGGGGTCGTCGGCGGCCTGCGTTTCCGATGTCATGGATGTGCTCCGGTGGGCTCGGCGGGAGAAGGCGAGGTACGCATCGTACGCAGCAGCGCCATCAGCTTGTCGACGTCGATCGGCTTGACGACGTGGTGGTCGAAGCCGGCGTCCTGGGTGCGGCGGCGATCGTCGCCCTGGCCCCAGCCGGTCTGCGCGACAAGCGTCGCGTCGCGGCCCCACGGCGTCGTGCGCATGCGCCGACAGGTCTCATAGCCGTTGAGCTTGGGCATGCCGAGGTCGAGGAGCACGATCTCGGGCCGAAAGCTCTCGCCGATCGCGAGCGCCTCCTCGCCGTCGTAGGCCACGCGCACCGAGTGGCCCGAGGCTTCGAAGAGCAAGGCCAGGGTGTCGGCGCTGTCGGCGAGGTCGTCGGCGATCAGGACCCGCCAGGCCGGCCCGGGAGTCGACCTCGGCGAAGTTTCGATGACCGGCGTTGCCCGATCCGCATCGCGCACCAGCGGCAAGCGCACGGAGAACTCGCTGCCCCGGCCCGGCCCGTCGCTGCGTGCTCCGATCTCGCCGCCGTGCAGCCCGATCAGCTGCCGCGCCAGCGACAGGCCGATGCCCAGGCCGCCCTGCGAGCGATCGAGCGCCGACTCCAGCTGGCCAAACATCTCGAAGATCTGCGGCATCTGCTCGGCGCTGAGGCCGACGCCGGTGTCGCCGACGCGCACCAGCACGTCGTCGTCGACCACCGCCGCGGTCAAGGTGATCACGCCGCGCTCGCGCGTGTACTTGGCGGCGTTGATCAGGAGATTGGAGAACACCTGGGCCAGCCGCGTGAGATCGCCGCGGACGAAGAGCGGCCCGGCAGGGACGGTGGTTCGCAGCTCGTGGCCGCCGGCGTCGATCGCCGGCCGGGCGATCTCGACCGCCCGCTCGATCACCGTCGCGACCGCCAGGGTCTCCAGCCGCAGTTGGAGCTGCCCGCGCGTCATGCGCGCGACGTCGAGCAGGTCCTCGAGCAGGTGTGTCATCTGGCCGACCTGGCGGTCGATGACGTCGCGGCACCACACCGCCTGCGCGTCGTCGGCCGCGCTCAGGCGCAGCAGGTTCACGGCGTTGCGGATCGGCGCCAGCGGATTGCGCAGCTCGTGCGCGAGCGTGGCGATGAAGGCGTCCTTCTTCCGGTCGGCGTCGCGCAGCGCTTCCTCGGCGCTCTTGCGATCGGTGATGTCCATCGTGATGCCGAAGTGGCGCACCGGCCGGCCGGCGTCGTCGTACGCGGTGCGGCCGCGGTGGGCGATCCAGGCGAGGTCGCCGTCGCCGCGCACGACGCGCAGCTCCGCTGCGAACGGCAGCCGCCGCTCGATCGCCTCGGCGCGCTGGCGCAGGAAGGAGGCGCGGTCGTCGGGATGGAAGAGCTCGAACACGTTCGCCCGCGTCGGCGTGAAGGTCGCCGGATCGACGCCGAAGATCGCGTAGGTGCGCGGCGACCACCACAACTCGTCGCGCACGATGTCGAAGTCGTAGGCGCCCATCTGGCCGGCCTCGAGCGCATGCGCAAGACGCTCGCGCTCGATCCCGAGACGCGTTTCGGCCTGCCGGCGCTCGCTGACGTCGGCCATGATGCTGACCATCCGCTGCGCCCGGCCGTCGGGCCCGCGCGCGACGACGAGACCGCGGCCCGAGAGCCAGAGCTGGATGCCGTCGGGGCGGACGATCCGGTAGTCGGCGGGGAACGAGTCCTCGTGATCGGCGCGGCGGCGATAGCTGTCGGCGAGGTGCCTGTCGTCTGGATGCATGGCCTGCTCGTACTCGTCGCCGCTGCCGCCGACCTGACCGCGTCCGTCGGGCAGCGACAGGCCGAAGAGCGCCATGCCTTCCTGCGACCAGGTCCGGGTGTTGGCGACGAAGTCGGTCTCCCACGAGCCCATCCTGCCGGCCTTCAGGGCAGAGCGGTAGCGCGCCTCGCTTTCGGCGAGCGACGCTGCGGGCGAGGGCGCGTCGGCACCTGGCTGAAGCGGCGTCGAACCGATGTCTGCACCTCCGCGCATGTCCGGACTCTCGCGCGTCGAGCGCGGGCAGCGCTCGCGACGGCGCCACCATGATAGGGACCGGGCGACGCCGCCGGCCCGCGGCGGTGGATGACGGAGAATCCGGCCCGCACGTCCTGCCCGACTCCCATGCTGACCCTGCTCTTCGACGGCATCGCCTACGGCATGCTGCTGTTCATCCTCGCCGTCGGGCTCGCGGTCACGCTCGGGCTGATGAACTTCATCAACCTCGCGCACGGCGCGTTCGCGATGGCGGGCGGCTACATCACCGTGCTGCTGATGAACCGCGCCGGCTTTCCGTTCCTGCTCTGCCTGCCGATCGCCTTCCTGGGCACCGCACTGCTCGGCGCGCTCCTCGAGCGCACGCTCTACCGGCCGATGTATGCGCGGCCGCATCTCGACCAGGTGCTGTTCTCGATCGGCCTCGTCTTCATGGCCGTCACCGCGGTCGACTACGTCGTCGGCTCGATGCAGCAGAACATCCACCTGCCCGACTGGCTCCAGGGGCGGCTGCCGATCGAGGCCGTCGGCATCGGCAAGTACCGGCTCTTCATCGTCGTCGTCTGCGCGCTGCTCACGGTCGTGCTGCAGTGGATCCTGTCGCGCACGCGCTTCGGCAGCCGCCTGCGCGCCTCGGTCGACGATCCGCGCGTGGCAGGCGGCCTCGGCCTCGACGTCAACCGCATCTTCCTGGTCACCTTCGCCGTCGGCTCCGGCCTCGCCGGCCTCGGCGGCGCGCTCGGCGCCGAGGTGCTCGGGCTCGATCCGACCTTCCCGCTCAAGTTCATGATCTATTTCCTGATCGTGGTCTCGGTCGGCGGCACGACGACGATCACCGGCCCGCTTTTGGCCGCGCTGCTGCTCGGCATCTTCGACGTCGCCGGCAAGTACTACGTGCCCAAGCTCGGCGCCTTCTTCGTCTACAGCCTGATGATCGCGATCCTGGTCTGGCGCCCGCAGGGCCTGTTCGCACGGGGGACGGCGCGATGACGGTGCCCCTCGTCGAACGGGTACGTTCGCCGATCCCCCGAGGGGATCCGGGCCGGCTTGGGGCGGCCCGGCGCTCGGCCCGGCGCCGCAACAGAGGCCGGGCGTGACGTCGCCGGCCGCGCGGTCGCTGCGCGCCTACGCGCGCTGGCGCTGGTGGGAGCTCGCGCTGCTCGCGGCGTTGCCGCTCTCGTGGCTCTTGCTGCCCGGCCAGTCGCTGCTGCTCAACGAGATCGCGATCGTCGCGCTCTTCGCGGTCTCGCTCGACCTGATCCTCGGCTATGCCGGCATCGTCTCGCTCGGCCATGCCGCGTTCTTCGGCTTCGGCTCGTACGCGGCGGCGCTGTTCGCGAAGAACGTGATGCCCGATCCGCTCGTCGGACTCGTGGTCGCGATCGCGGCGAGCGCGTTGCTCGGCCTCGTCACCAGCGTCCTGATCCTGCGTGGCAGCGACCTGACGCGGCTGATGGTCACGCTCGGCGTCGCCTCGATCCTCTACGAGCTCGCCAACAAGCTCGACTGGCTCACCGGCGGCGCCGACGGCCTGCAAGGCGTCGTCATGGGTCCGCTGACGATTCCCTTCACGCCGATTGCGGGCTTCGCGTTCGACCTCGCCGGCCGCGTCGCCTACGCCTACACGATCGTCGTCCTGATCGTCGTGCTGCTGATCGCGCGCCGGCTCGTCCACTCGCCGTTCGGCGCCTCGCTGCAAGCCCTACGCGACAACCGGCTGCGCGCGGCGAGCATCGGCCTGTCGGTGCCTCTGCGCCTGGTCGCGGTCTACACGATCGCCGGCGGCGTCGCCGGCGCGGCCGGCGGCCTGCTCGCGCAGACGACCGGCTTCTCGTCGCTCGACGTCTTCGATTTCCACCGCAGCGCCGAGGTGATGCTGGTGCTCGTCGTCGGCGGCACCGGCTATCTCTACGGCGGCATCTTCGGTGCGATCGTCTTCAAGCTCCTGCACGACGTGATCTCGGCCTGGACGCCGCAGTACTGGAACTTCTGGCTCGGCCTCTTCCTCGTCGTGCTCGTCCTCGTCGGCCGCGAGCGCTTCGTGCGGCCGTGGACCTGGTTCGGCCGCCGCCACGCGCCATGACGACCATCCTCGAGACCCGCTCGCTGGTCAAGCGCTTCGGCGGCCTGGCGGCGACCAACGACGTCTCGCTCGTCGTCGAGCGCGGCGCGCGCCATGCGCTGATCGGCCCGAACGGCGCCGGCAAGACGACGCTCATCAACCTGCTCACCGGCGTGCTCGAGCCGACATCCGGAACGATCCTGCTCGACGGCGACGACATCACGACGCTCGCGCCCCACCTGCGCGTGCGCCGCGGCGTCGTCCGCACGTTCCAGATCAACCAGCTCTTCAACACGCTGACGCCGCTGTCGTCGCTGGCGCTCGCGGTTTCGGTGCACCAGGGCACGAGCGCGAGGTTCTGGCGTCCGCTCGGCGGCGACGCGGCGGTCGCGGCAGCGTGCGACGACCTGCTGACGCGCTTTCGCCTCGCCGACGTCATGGACCAGGAGGTGCACTCGCTCGCCTACGGCAAGCGCCGTCTGCTCGAGATCGCGCTCGCGCTCGCCTGCCGGCCGCGCGTGCTGCTGCTCGACGAGCCGGTCGCGGGCGTGCCGGAAGGCGAGCGCCAGGAGATCTTCGAGACCATCAATGCGCTGCCGGACGACGTTTCGATCCTGCTCATCGAGCACGACATGGACCTGGTCTTCAACTTCGCGAAGACGGTGACGGTGCTCGTCAACGGCGCGGTGTTCGCCGAGGGCGACGTCGAGACGATCTCGAACGATCCGCGCGTCAAGGCGGTCTATCTCGGCGAAGACGACGTGGTGGGCGCGCATGCCTGAGCTGCTGCGCGTCACTGGCCTCTCGTCAGGCTACGGCGAGGCGGTCGTCGTCCAGGGCGTCGACTTCGCGCTCGAGGCCGGCCGCTCGCTCGCGCTGCTCGGACGCAACGGCACGGGCAAGACGACGCTGCTGAACACGCTGGTCGGCGTGACGCGGCGCCACGACGGCCGGATCGAGCTCGCCGGTCGCGACGTGACGATGCTCGCACCGCACGCGCGCGCCGCCGCCGGCATCGGCTGGGTGCCGCAGGAGCGCAACATCTTCAAGTCGCTCACCGTCGACGAGAACCTCACGGCCGTCGCGCGACCGGGTCCGTGGACGCCGGCGCGCGCCTACGGCATGTTTCCGCGCCTGGCCGAGAGGAAGGGCCACATGGGCAACCAGCTCTCGGGCGGCGAGCAGCAGATGCTCGCCGTCGCTCGCGCGCTCGTCCTCAACCCGAAGCTGCTGCTGCTCGACGAGCCGCTCGAAGGCCTCGCGCCGATCATCGTCCAGGAGCTGCTGCGCTCGATCGAGCGGCTGGTCAGGGACGAAGGCCTCTCGGCCATCATCGTCGAGCAGAACCCCAAGCTGATCCTGCCGATCACCGACCACGCGATCGTGCTGGACCGCGGCCAGATCGTCCATGCGGCGCCGAGCGAGGCCCTGCTCGCCGACCGCGACACGCTCGATCGCTGGCTCGCCGTCTCTCGTGTCTGATCACGCGATCGGCGCACGCGGATCGGTCACGAGCGGATGTAGGCCCAGCCCTGCTGCTGCTTCCTCATCACTTCGACGACGCCGGCTGGCACGTAGGTGATGTCGGGCGCCATGTCGGCGGGCACGAGCTTCATGCCGCTCATGCTGTTCTGGCAGGCATTGACGATCGCGCCGCTCTTGAGGGCGTCGGCGATGCGCGCTTTCACGGGCGAGTCGGCCTTGAGCATGTTGATGCCGGGGCCGTAGGCGACGAGCTCGAGCTCCACGCCTTCGCTGCCGACGCCTTCGCGCAGGTTGGTCATGTTGTTGAGGATCATGTTCCAGCGCGCCGGATCGTTGTCGGTCACCTGGAACAGGGCGCGGTTCTTCACCGTGGCCGCGGCCGGCTGCGACTGGGCGCGCGACAGCAGCGGCAGGGCTGCGGCCAGGACGGCACCGCCGGCGAGCAGGAACGAGCGTTTTCGGAGCTTGGTCATGGTGGAATCCTGGAGGCGATCGGGCGAGGTCACAGCGGCAGGCCGACGTAGTTCTCCGCCAGCGCGGTGGATGCGGCCCGTGAATGGACGAGATAGTCGAGCTCGGCGAGCTGCATCTTCTGGCCGAACGCGCCGGTCTCGGGAAAGCGGTGCATGAGCGAGGTGAACCACCACGAGAAGCGCTCGGCGCGCCAGACGCGGCGCAGGCACCGCTCGGAGTAGGCGTCGATGCCGGCGTCGCTGCGCTCGCGGTAGTGCTCGGCGAGCGCGCGTGCGAGCAGGCCGACGTCGGCCGCCGCGAGGTTCAGGCCTTTGGCGCCGGTCGGCGGCACGATGTGCGCCGCGTCGCCGGCGAGGAAGAGCCGGCCGAAGCGCATCGGCTCGGCGACGAAGCTGCGCAGCGGCGCGATGCTCTTCTCGATCGACGGGCCGGTGACCAACGTGGCCGCGGCCTCGTCGTCGAGTCGGGCGCGCAGTTCGGCCCAGAACGCGTCGTCGCTCCACTGCTCGACCTTGTCGTCGAGCGAGCACTGCACGTAGTAGCGGCTGCGCGTCGCCGAGCGCATGCTGCACAGGGCGAAGCCGCGCTCGTGGTTCGAATAGATGAGCTCGTGCGACACCGGCGGCGTCTCCGAGAGCACGCCGAGCCAGCCGAACGGATAGACGCGCTCGAAGGTGCGCAGCGCGCTCTCCGGCACGCTCTGCCGGCTGACGCCGTGGTAGCCGTCGCAGCCGGCGATGAAATCGCACACGAGCTCGTGGGCGACGCCGCCGTGCGTGTAGCGCACCGTCGGCCGCGTGCCGTCGAGGCCGTGCAGGTTGACGCCTTCGGCCTCGTAGACGGTCGCGAGGCCGGCATCGGCGCGCAAGTCCATCAGGTCGCGCGTCACCTCGGTCTGGCCGTAGACCGTGACCCGCTTGCCGTCGGTGAGCCCGTTCAGGTCGATGCGGTGGCGCGTGCCGCCGAAGCAGAGCTCGATGCCGTCGTGCGGCAGGCCCTCGGCGTGCATCCGCGTGCCGGCGCCGGCCGCGTCGAGCAGATCGACGGTCGTCTGCTCGAGGACGCCGGCGCGGATCCGGCCGAGCACGTAGTCGCCCGAGCGCTGCTCGAGCACGACGGTGTCGACGCCTGCCTTGGCGAGAAGGGCGGCGAGCAGCAGCCCGGCCGGACCGGCACCGATGATCGCGACCTGGGTCTTCATGGGCGTAGTTTGCCCCGCCGCCACGATCGACGCTGCGCGGGACGCGACAAGCGCGTATCGCATCTGATGCAGTATCACCAGATGTCAACCAACGCCAGATGAGCGACATGCGAACCACACTCGACCTCGACGACCACGTTCTCGCGAGCGCGAAGGAGATCGCCCGGCGCGAGAAGACGACCGCCGGCCGTGTCGTCTCGGAGCTCGTTCGTCGCGCCTTGACAAGCACCGCGCTGGAGGCCGGGGCCGTGCGTGCGCGCGAGCCCGCCGGCGCCTACGGCTCCAAGCCTTTCGCCTCACGCGGCAAGCTCGTGACCCGCGAGACGATCGACCGCCTGCGCGACGACGGCGAGTACTGGTCGCTTCGGGGCCTCTGCAGAAGACGATGGCTACGTCGAAACGCCAGCCCCGAGCGCTCTTCGACGTCGACGTTCTCGTCGCCCTGCTCGACGCCGACCACGTGCACCACCGGGCCGCTTCGGGCTGGCTCGCCGAGCACATCGATGCCGGCTGGGCGTCGTGCGCGATCACGCAGAACGGGTGCGTTCGCATCATGTCGCAGCCGGGATACCCCGGCTCGCTGCCGGCCGCCGAGGTCGCCAGGCGCCTGCGCACCGCGACGCGCACGCGCCATCACGCATTCATCGGCGCCGACCTGAGCCTGCTCGACGCCGATCGCTTCGACAGCGACGCGTTGCTCGGCCATCGCCAGGTCACCGACGCCTGGTTGCTCGGGCTCGCGGTCGACCGGGGTCTGCGGCTGGTGACACTCGATGCGGCGATCCCGTGGCGCGTCGTGAAGGGCGCCCGCCCGGCGCACGTCGTCACGCTCTGAAGGCGTCTACGACGAGGCCGCGGGCGCGTCGGCGTTCAATCAGCTCCGCGCGACCGGCGGCAATGGCGCCGCGCAGTTGGCGCAGAACTTCGCGCCCGTCTGGGCTTCGGTGCCGCAGGCGGAGCAGAAGAGCTTGCGTGGCGCGGCCGGCGATGCGGCGCCGCTCATGCCGACCGCCGCGTGCGCGGCCGCGGTCTGCAGGTCGCGATGCAGCTGCGCGGCCGCGGCGGCGTGCGGCGCGCCGGCGTCCATCGCGCGCTCGCCGGCATTGAGCGCGGCGATGCGCTGCTCGTCCTCGCCGCTGAAGGGCGCGACCAGCACGCTCTGGCTGCGCGCGAATTGCATGAGTTGCTCGGCCAGCGCCTTCGCTTCCTGCTCGGTCGAGAACATCGCCGTCACCTGGCGCGCATCGTCCTTGCCGAAGACCACCGACTCGATCCGCGCGCGCCAGACGCGCAGCGTCATCGCCTCGGTGCGCACGACGTTGTTCTCGGTGTTCATCCGGCTCGAGAAGTTGTTGCCGGTGCCGATGCGCGAGGTCTGCCAGCTGCCGACCATCTCGACCCAGGTGAGGATCGACTCGAAGTTGAAGCGGCCCCAGAGACGCGACGACGCCTGCAAGCAGAAGGCGGCGACGAAGGCCAGGATCGCCGACGTGCCGACGAGCGAGTAGCGGTTCGCCTGCCACGGCGCGGTCGCGTCGAAGCCGCGCACGAAGACCAGCGTCAGGCCGATCGCGGCGAGCACCAGCACGGTCGCGTACAGATCGATGACGAGCAGGGCGCGGTGGCGCGGCGCGGCGAGCGCGGCGGCGACCGTCGGCGCCTCGGTGCCCGAGGTCGGCAGCGGCTGGCTCTCCTCGAACAGCTCGCCGGCGAAGTTGCCGGCCGGCGTCGCGGCCGTCGTCACCGGCTCGATCCGTGCATAGCGGCGGTTCGGGATGCGCTCGGTCCAGCCCGATTGCAGGATGCGGTCGAGCTCGGTCATCAGCGTCGACGGGGGCGCGTTCATCGAGAGACGCTGCTGCTCGACGCTGGCGCGCGTCTGCGGCGCGGCGTCGACCTGCGCCAGGATCGCGACCATCGCCAGCGCGCAGGCGACGAGCGCGGTGCCGAGCATCACGAAGGTCTGGGCGTCGAGCGTGAACGCGCCGAGCGGCGGCAGCTTCGCGGCGACGAGGCCGATCGCCACCGGTCCGAGGATCGCGACCGCGACCAGGCCGACCAGCGAGGCCGTCGTCACTCGCGCCCTGTGCTGCGAGAGCACCGGGCGAAGCAGGAAGACGACGCCGAAGAGGAAGTAGAGGATGCCGATCCACGGCCGCGTCGCCAAGTTGCCGAAGACGAACCACGAGAACAGGTAGCTGACGAGCGTCGCCGCGATCGCGGCCAGGTTGAACATGTAGCGCCGCGCCAGCGCCTGCACTTCGCGCGGCGCCGTGATCAGCGTCGGCGCCCAGTGATACAGCAGGCCCTCGACCGCGCCTTGGGGCTCGGGATAGGTGAGGCCGCCCTGGCGCAGCATCTCCTTGACGGTGGTTGCCGCCGGCGATTCGCCGTTCGCGCCTTGCGGGATCTCGGGCGCCAGCGACGCCGGCCGCCCGCGGCCGAAGAAGAAGCGCAGCCGGGTCGCCGCGGTCGCTGCGGCGGCGAGGCCGGCGCCGAGCAGGAGCAGGCCGGCGACGAGCGGCGCCGCGGCCAGGCGCAGGTCGCTCGTCGCCATCGCATTGCGCGCCCAGAGCAGGCTGACGACGCCGGCGAGCACGAGCAGCGCGCCGCACAGCCAGAGCAGCCGGTTCTGCAGCCGGTACGGATTGGGCAGCTCGAGGCGCTTGGAGTCGGAACCGTATTCGTAGGACATGGTCGCGAGGCCTCGAGGCGGGCGCGGAGCGGGCAGGAGCGCCGCAGCCAGTTTAGTGGCACGTCTTCGCGGGCTCGACGTCGCGCGAAGACCACGAAACACCGGGCGCGGCGTTCTCCGGGCGTGCACTGCAGCACGGTTGCGCGCTGTTCTCAAGGTCCGGATCGCAGCGCCGATAACTTTGACGACATGAAGACCGCGACTCCGAACGACACGATCGACGTCCAGGCGCTGCGCGTCGGCATGTTCGTGCACCTCGATGGCGGCTGGATGTCGCATCCGTTCCCGCTCAGCAACTTCCGCATCACGAGCTCGGCCCAGCTCGCGACGATCCGCTCGCTCGGACTGCACCGCGTTCGCTGGAGCCCGCAGCAGAGCGATCTCGACGAGGACGACGCGACCGTGCCGGCGCCGATGGTGGCCGCGGAACTGCCGCCGGTCGCCGCCGCCAACGACGATCGCGGCGCCGGTCCGGATGCCGAAGACACCATGCCGCATCCGCCGCCCGGCCTGGGCGCGAGCACCGAGCCCGGCGCCCTCGCCGTGACGAAGGCGCAGTTCGAAGGCCAGAGGCAGCTCACCCGCCAGCGCGAGGCGAAGGAATGCTGCGAGCGCCAGTACGCCGAAGCCGCGCGTGCGTGCCGGCAGACCTTCGATCTCGTCGTCACCCGTCCCGAAGAGGCGCGCGCCCACGCCGAGAAGCTCTCTCGCGCGCTGCTCGACAAGATGATCGGCGCCGAGGAGCTCTGCATCCGCGTCCTCGGCGAGTCGGCCGGCGACAAGGCGTCGCTGCACGGCCTCAACGTGGCGATCGTCTCGCTTCTGATGGGCCGCTGCTTCGGCTTCGACGCCGACGAGATGATGGACGTCGGCGTCGGCGCCATGCTGCACGACGTCGGCAAGATCGAATTGCCGGTGCGGCTGCGCTACCGCGACGACACCTTCTCGCCCAACGAGCTGCGCGTCTACCGCGAGCACGTCCAGATGGGCGTGGCGCAGGCGCGCCGCATGGGCCTGACGGCGGGCGCGAGCGCGGTGATCGCGCAGCACCACGAGCACGCCGACGGCAGCGGCTTTCCCGGCGGCCTCAACAGCGACCGGATGACGATGGCGGCGCGCATCGTCGCTCTCGTCGACCGCTACGACAACCTCTGCAATCCGCATCTGCCGGCGCGCGCGATGACGCCGCACGAGTCGCTCTCGCTCCTGTTCGCGCAGGGGCGCAGCAAGTACGACACCTCGATCCTCGGCGCGTTCATCAAGATGATGGGCGTCTATCCGCCGGGCTCGACGGTCCAGCTCACCGACGACCGCTACGCCTTCGTCGTCGCCACCAATTCCTCGCGCCCGCTCAAGCCGAACGTGCTCGTCCACGACGCGTCGGTGCCGCGCGCCGAGGCGCTGGTGCTCGATCTCGAGACCGTCGCCGGCCTTGGCATCCGCCGGAGCGTGCGCGTGGCGCAGCTGCCACCGGCGGTCGCCGAGTACCTGACGCCGGGCAGCCGCGTCTCCTACTTCTTCGAGCCCGCGGGCGCGGTCGAGGACGAGGAATGAACAACCCCTTGCCGGTCGACCCGTTCAGCGTCGCCGAGGCGGCGCGCCGGACCTGGCCGGCGCTGATCGAAGCGATGCTCGAGGCGGTCTGCCTGGTCGAGCCCGAAGGCCTGCGCATCGTCGCCGCCAACGGCGCCGCCGGGCGCCTCTTCGGCGTCGCGCCGGCAGAGCTCATCGGCCGCGAGATGCGGGAGACCTCGGCGACGCCCGAGGACGATCTCTTCTGGGCCCGGGTCGAAGACACCGGCGGCGCGTGCGCGAGCATCTGCTCGGATTCCTATGTCACCGGCGCGGGCGGCCATCCAGTGCCGGTCGTGCGCCGCGTCAGCCGGATCGAGCCGGCGCCGGGCAACGCGCTCTACGTCCTGGCGCTGCACGACCGCAGCGAGGAGCTGCGCGTCGAGCGGGCCGGCGAGGTCCGCGTCGCCGAGCTGGCGGCGACGCTCGAATCGGTCGCCGACGGCATCCTCGTCGTCGACCTGGCCGGTCACATCAGCAACTTCAACCGCCCGTTCGCGGCGCTCTGGGAGCTGCCCGACGAGATGCTGATGCTGCGCGCCGACGACGAGATCTTCGACTGGATGCGCCAGCAGGTCGCCGACCCCGTCGCGTACATGCGCCGGCTGGCGCAGATCGACGCCGAGCACCTGCTGCGCGCGACCGATTCGGTCGTGCTGCGGTCGGGTGCGATCGTCGAGCGGCGCAGCCTGCCGCAGCTGAGCCGCGGCCGGGCCATCGGCCGGGTGTTCTCGTACCGCTTCGCCGCCGCCGAGGCCGCCGATCCGGTCACGCGCGTCGTCGATCGCCGCGCGGCGCACTGAGCGCGACGGAGGAACCCCCGGAGATCCGGATGCGGCGCATCAAGCGCTGCCGGCGAGGGCTCGCTAAAGTCAGGCTTCGACACAAGGAGCCGGAACGCCATGTCAGCTCTCGCTGGAGCTCTCGAACAACGCATCGGCACGCTGCCGCTCGCGGTGGTCCTGCCGGGCGGGCGCCGCATCGGTCGCGCTGATGCGCCCGTGACCCTGCGCCTGAACGACCTCGGCACGCTCGCCCACCTGCTCACCGGGCAGATCGGCAAGGTCGGCCAGGACTACGTCGAGGGCAAGGTCGACCTCGACGGCGGCATGCGCGAGCTGATGGCCGCCGCCGCCGCGTTGCTGCCCGGCGACCCGACCGAGCCCAGGACGGCGGCACCGGCGCCGCTCACGTGGCTCAGCCAGCTGACGCAGACGATGCGCTCGCGCCGGCGCCATCGCCCCGAGGCCGACGCCGAGCAGATCCAGTTCCACTACGACGTCTCCGACGACTTCTACGCGCTCTGGCTCGATCCGCGCCGGATCTACTCGTGCGCCTATTTCCGCGACGCCGGCATGTCGATCGCGGCGGCGCAGGAGGCCAAGCTCGAGCACATCTGCACCAAGCTCATGCTGAAGGAGGGCGAGCGCTTCCTCGACGTCGGCGCCGGCTGGGGCGGGCTGCTGCTGTTCGCGGCCGAGCGCTACGGCGTGAAGGCCCAGGGCATCACGCTCAGCAAGAACCAGCATGCCTACGTCAACAGGCTGATCACCGAGCGCGGCCTGGGCGGCAAGGTGCGCATGGACCTGGTCGACTACCGCAACCTCGACGAGAGCGGGCACTACGACAAGATCGCGTCGGTCGGCATGTTCGAGCACGTCGGCCGGGCGCAGCTGCCCGAGTACTTCGCCAAGATCCATCGTCTGCTCAAGCCCGGCGGGCTGCTGCTCAACCACGGCATCACCGCCGGCGGCACGCACAACCATCAGCTCGGCTCCGGCCTGGGAGATTTCATCGAGCGCTACATCTTCCCCGGCGGTGAGCTCGAGCACGTCTCGCACGTGCTTGCGGCGACGGCCGACGCCGGACTCGAGGCGGTCGACGTCGAAAGCCTCAGGCCGCACTACGCGAAGACGCTCTGGGCCTGGAGCGACGCGCTCGAGGCGCAGCTCGCGACCGCGAAGACGGTGACGACCGACACGGTGCTGCGCGCCTACCGCCTCTACCTGGCCGGCAGCGCGATGTGCTTCGAGCAGGCCTGGCTCTCGCTCTACCAGATGCTCTGCGTCAAGCGCACCGGCGACCCGGCCGACGGCCCGATGCGCGGCGCACAATCCGCGTTCCCGTTCAACCGCGGCTACATGTATCCGCAACGCTGAAGTCGCACGATGTACGTGTTCAAGTCGAAGGCCGACGCCGATCTGATGATGCTGGACCCGGTCGGCGAGGAGATCCTGCGCATCATCGGCCACGAGCCGGCGAAGCAGGGAATCGTCGAGGCGGCGGCATTGCCGGGCGCGATCGCCGCGCTGCAGCAGGCGATCGCCACGGCCGGCGCGGATCGCGCCAATCGCGGCGACGATGACGATGCCTCGGGCGGCGCGCCTGCGGTCGGCCTGGCCCAGCGCGCCTGGCCGATGCTCGAGATGATGCGGCGCTCGTTCGCCGAAAGCGCCGACATCGTCTGGGGCGTTTGAGCGGTCCGTCCATCGCCGCGGCGCCGGCCTGAAGGAGAGCTCGATGAAACTCTGGAGCGACAGCTGGGCCGACGGCGAGCGCATCCCCGCCAGATACGCCTGCGGCCGGATCGACCCGGCCGCAGGCGTCGCATTCTCCGACAACGTCAGCCCCCACTTCGCCTGGAGCGACCTGCCGAAGGGCACGCGCTCGCTCGTCCTGATCTGCCATGACTTCGATGTGCCGAGCAAGGGCGACGACGTCAATCAGGCCGGACGCGAGATCCCGGGCGACCTGCCGCGCGTCGACTTCTTCCACTGGCTGCTCGCCGACATCCCGGCGACCACGACCACGCTCGCGGAGGGCGCCTTCAGCGCCGGCTTCACGGCGCGCGGCAAGGCCGGTCCGGCGGTGACGGTGCCGGGCTTCGAGGGCGCGCGCCAGGGCCTGAACGACTACACCGGCTGGTTCGCCGGCAACGCCGATCTCGCCGGCGACTACTTCGGCTACGACGGCCCGTATCCGCCGTGGAACGACTCGCTCGTCCACCACTACGTCTTCGCGCTCTACGCGCTCGGCGTCGCCCGGGTGCCGATCGAAGGCAAGTTCGCCGGCGCCGACCTGCGCCGCGCGATCGACGGCCACGTCCTCGGCGAAGCGCTCCACTCGGGCAGCTACACGCTCAACCGACGATTGCTTCAGGCGTGACGACGAGCGGCGCCGGCTCGGCCGAGGTGACGCGGATCGTCGCCGTGCGGCACGGCGAGACGACGTGGAACGCGGAGATGCGCATGCAGGGCCAACTCGACACGGCCCTCAGCGCGCACGGGCGCTGGCAGGCGGCGCGGACCGGGCAGGCGCTCCGCGGTGAAGGCATCGAGGCGATCGTCGCCAGCGATCTGTCGCGCGCCTTCGACACCGCCCGCGCGATCGCCGATGTCGTCGACCTGGAGGTCGCGACCGACATCGGTCTGCGCGAGCGCAGCTTCGGCGAGTTCCAAGGACACACCTACGCCGACATCGACTCCCGCTGGCCGGCCGAGGCGGCGCGCTGGCGCCGCCACGAGCCCGACTTCGGTCCGGTCGGCGGCGAGACGCTGACCGCGTTCTTCGCGCGCTCGGTCGAGGCGCTGACGCGCATCGCCGCCGCGGCGCGCGGCCGTTCGATCTGCATCGTCACCCACGGTGGCGTCCTCGACTGCCTCTACCGCGCCGCCGCCCGCGTCGACCTTGGCGCCGCGCGCACCTGGGAGCTCGGCAACGCGGCCATCAACCGCGTCCTCTACACCGACGAGGGCTTCACGTTGGTCGGCTGGGGCGACACCGGTCATCTCGACGGCGACACGCTCGACGACGCGAGCGAAGGCGCGGCCGTGCCGCTGCGCACCGCGTCGTGAACCACGCGCCGCCGCCGCGGCCGGGCGACCCGGTCGAGTCGATCGACACGCCGGCGCTGGTCGTCGACCTCGACCGCATGGAGGCCAATGTCGCGACGATGGCGGCGTTCGCGCGCGACCATGGCGTGCGCCTCAGGCCGCACGGCAAGATGCACAAGAGCGCGACGATCGCGCGCCTGCAGATGGCGGCCGGCGCGGTCGGCGTCTGCGTGCAGAAGACGAGCGAGGCAGAAGCGCTCGCGGCGGCCGGCATCGTCGACATCTACATCTCCAACGAGGTCGTCGATCGTGCCAAGCTGGCCCGCGTCGCGGCGCTGGCCGGGCGCATCCGGCTGGCGATCGCCGTCGATTCGGCCGAGGGCGTCGAGCGGCTCGCGGCTGCCGTCGCCGAGGCCGGCAGCACGATCGAGGTCTTCGTCGAAGTGGATGTCGGCCACGGCCGCTGCGGGGTTCCGGCGGCGGCCGCAGGGCAGCTCGCGCAGCACGTCGTCTCGCACGCGCCGCCCGAAGGCGGCCTGGTGTTCGCCGGGTTGCAGGCGTATCACGGCGCGGCCCAGCACGTGCGCGGCGCGGGCGAGCGCGAAGCGGCGGCGCATCACGCCGCGGCGCTCGCGCGCGCGGCGCAGGCGAGCATCGGTGCGGCCGGCATCGCCTGTCCGCTGGTCACCGGCGCCGGCACCGGCACCTTCTCGTTCGATGCGGCGAGCGGCCTCTGGGGCGAGCTGCAGGCCGGCAGCTACCTGTTCATGGACCGCGACTACGCGGACAACCTACCGGCTCCCGGTGTGCCGCGCTTCGAGCACGCCCTCTTCGTGAAGAGCCGGGTGATGAGCCGCGGCGTGTCGCACGCGGTCATCGACGCCGGCCACAAGTCGCATGCGATCGATTCGGGCTTGCCCCGCGTCTGGCAGCGCGAGCTCGACTACGTCAACGGCGGCGACGAGCACGGGATCCTGCGGCCGCGGACCGGCGCCGGCGTGGGCGAATTGCCCGCGCTCGATGCGACCGTCTGGCTGGTGCCGGGCCACTGCGACCCGACCGTCAACCTGCACGACCGCTACATCGCCGTGCGCGGCGGCCTGGTCGCCGGCGTCGTCGAGGCCGTCTGGCCGATCGAGGCGCGCGGCTGCGTGAGCTGACGTCAGGCGACGCCGGCGAACATCACCACGAGCAGCGAGGCGCTCGCGGCGCAGAAGGTGGCGCAGACCAGGCTGGCGGCGACGTCGTCCCAGCTGGTGATGTTGCCCAAGGTGTCGGCGATGTCATTGAAGATCGTGTTCACGGTTCGCTCCTTTGAAGTTCCCCGCCGACGCGACCCTTTCGCCCGGCTTGATTCCAGTCTCGCGCCGATCGGCAATCGCACCGAGTGAGAAAGGCGGCGTGGCGATGTGACATCGGTCACTCGAAGATCGACGGTCCGCCCATAATTCACGGCTTGCCTCTGTGCCTCGAACGAGGTCGACGCGAGCCACATGACCGAAGACCAATTGCCCCCGTCGCTGCTCGAGGCCCTCGCCAAGCAGGGCAACAGCCGGACCTTCCGCGCGCAGACGATCCTGCTCAACGAAGGCGACGAAGGCAGCTCGCTCTACATCGTCATCGAAGGGCGGCTGCGCGCCTACGCGAGCTCGCCCGAGGGCCGCGACGTGGTGCTCTCGGAGCACGGGCCGGGCGAGTACGTCGGCGAGCTGTCGCTCGACGGCGGCATGCGCTCGGCGTCGGTGAAGACGGTCGAGGCGAGCACCTGCTGCGTCGTCCAGGGGGCGCAGATGCAGGCCTTCATGGCCGAGCATCCCGACTTCGCCCTGCATCTGTCGCAAAAGCTCACGCGCATGGTGCGCCGTCTCACCGAGCAGGTGAAGAGCCTCGCCCTGCAGGACGTCTACGGGCGGATGGTGCGGCTGCTGATGGAACTCTCCGACCCGGTCGGCAGCGAGCGCCTGGTGCGCGAGAAGCTGACCCAGCAGGACATCGCCGATCGCGTCGGCTCGTCGCGCGAGATGGTCAACCGGGTGATGAAGGACCTGACGACGGGCGGCTACGTCGTCACCCGCGACGGACGCCACGTCATCGTCCGCAAGCTGCCCTCGGCGCGCTGACGCCGCCGGCTCTCAAGCCGTCCGCGCGCGCTTGCCGCGCGAGCGGATGTTGAGCATCTCGACGCCGAGCGAGAACGCCATCGATGCGTAGAGGTAGCCCTTCGGGATGTGCACGTCGAAGGCCTCGGCCGTCAGCGCCATGCCGACCATCACCAGGAACGCGAGCGCGAGCACCTTGACCGATGGGTGTCGATCCACGAAGTCGCCGATCGGCTTGGCGGCGAACAGCATGACGCCGACCGCGGCGATCACCGCGGCCACCATCACCGCGAGCTGGTCGACCATGCCGACGGCGGTGATCACCGAATCGAGCGAGAAGACGATGTCGATGACGGCGATCTGCGCGATGGTGGCCCAGAACACGTTGGCGCTGACCGTCGTCGGCTTGGCCGCCGGCTCGCCCGCCGAGTCGCGCCGTTCGACCTCGACGAAGATCTCGTTCGACGCCTTGTAGAGCAGGAACGCGCCGCCGGCGAGCAGAACGATGTCGCGCCCGCTGATGCCGTTGCCAAGCACCGTGAACAGGTCCTGCGTCAGCCCCATCACCCAGGTCAGCGAGAACAGCAGCGCCAGCCGCGAGAGCATCGCGAAGCCGAGGCCGAGGCGCCGGGCCTTGTCGCGCTGCGCTGCGGGCAGGCGCCCGACGAGGATCGAGATGAAGACGATGTTGTCGATGCCGAGAACGATCTCGAGCGCCGTCAACGTCGCGAACGCGACCCAGACGTTCGGGTCGAGCAGGAGCTCCGTCATCGGGAGTCGGCGCGGCCGCTCACTCGTCGCGGCCGGCGCCGATGCCGAACAGCAGAAGCATCGACTGGAAGACGTTGTAGACGCTCAGGTACACGCCGAGGGTGGCGGTGATGTAGTTCGTCTCCAGGCCGTCGCGCACCCGCTTCAGGTCGTAGAGGATGAACGCCGAGAAGATGCCGATCGCCAGCACGGCGATGGTGATCGTCAGCGCGCCGGACTGCATGAAGACGTTGGCGATGCCTGCGACGAGCAGCATCACCGCGCCGATGAACAGCCACTTGCCCATCGCGCTCAGGTCGCGACGGATCAGCGACGACAGCGTCGCCATGCCGAGGAAGACGACGCCGGTGCCGGCGAACGCGGTCATGACGAGTCCGGCGCCGTTCGCCATCCCGATGACCGTCCCGACCAGCCGGGCCAGCATCAGGCCCATGAAGAAGGTGAACGCGAGCAGCACCGGCACGCCGGCCGCCGAGTCCTTGGTCTTCTCGATCGCGAACATGAAGGCGAACGCACCGCCCAGGAAGACGACGAGGCCGACCATCGGCGACATCGCCGCCGCCATGCCGGATGCCACGCCGATCCACGCACCCAGGACGGTCGGAACCGTCGAGAGCGCGAGCAGCCAGTAGGTGTTGCGCAGGACGCGCTGGCTGCTCGCCGCCGGGGTGGAGCCGAGGGAGCCGCCGTCGACGCGCTCGACGTAGGGAAGAGATTTCGCCATGACCATGTCTCCTTGAGTGACTCGTTGCGAGGCAGTCTAGGGAGGCATATCCTTCGCGTAAATTCGAATCTTCGGAGCATTCTCTTCGAGAATTGCGAAGTCTTCACCGCCCGCGAACGATGAACTTCAAGCACCTGTACTACTTCTGGGCCGCTGCGAAGGCGGGCGGGGTGATGCGCGCCGGCGAGCAGCTCCACGTCACGCCGCAGACGCTGTCGGGGCAGATCAAGCTGCTCGAGGGCCGGCTGGGCTGTGCGCTGTTCGCCAAGAGCGGGCGTCGCCTCGAGCTCACGAGCGCGGGTCGGACGGCGCTGCGCTATGCCGACCAGATCTTCGCGCTCGGCGAAGAGCTGGAGGCGGCGATGCACGCGGTCTCCTCTACCGGCGATCGCCTCGACTTCCGGGTCGGCGTCTCGGACTCGGTGCCGAAGGCCATCGCCTACCGGCTGCTCGAGCCCGCGCTCGACGTCGGCCGCCCCGTGCGGCTGATCTGCCACGAGGGCCAGTTCGACGATCTGCTCGGCCGCCTGGCCGTTCACAAGCTGGATCTGGTGCTGGCCGACGAGCCCATGCGTCGCGAGATGAGCGTCAGGGCCTTCAACCACACGCTCGGCGTCAGCGCCCTGACGTTCTTCGCGACGCCGGCCCTGAAGGCCTCGCTACCGCGCGGCTTCCCGCACAACCTCAACGGCGCGCCGATGCTGGTGCCCACCTACGCCGGCATCCGCGGCCGCTTCGAGCGGTGGTGCTCGATCAACGGCATTCACGTCAACGTCGTGGCCGAGCTCGACGACAGCGCCCTCGTCACGGCGTTCGGTCGGGAAGGCCGCGGTGTCTTCATGGCGCCGACGGTCCTCGAACGCGAGACGTGTGCGCAGAACGACGTGGTCGTGCTGGGCCGCACCGAAGACCTCGTCGAGGAGTTCTTCGCCATCTCGGTGGAGCGTCGCATCACGCATCTGTGCGTGGAGGCGATCACGCAAGCGGCGCGGGGACGCCTCTTCCAATCGAAGGATCGGGAGTGAGAGGCGATCCGCGCCGCGACTCAGGTCACGGTCGCGAAGACGACGATGAACATCGACACCGTCGCCATGCACAGGGTGGCGCTGACAAGGGCGGTGGCGAGGTCGTCGAACACGGTCTTCATGGCAATCTCCGAGGGCTTCGGCTGGCGCGAAGGCTTCACGTCTGGCCTGGAGACAGTCTCCGCGGCAAGGGCGGTTGCAACGAGTGAGGATCGCGCCGCGTGGCTGTGACCTTGTGCACACCGGCTTGTCTAGGGCAAACGCTCACAGGACTAACCCGGGACGGACGGCGATCGGCGCTCGCCTTTGCCTAGACTCCGCGTCCTGATCGCTGAAGTCGGTTCAGCAGGTTGAATCCGGTTCCCTCGTGCCGACTGCTCCGATCGCCTCCCGCCCACTCGCTCAGCCGATGTCCTTCGCTGCTCCGTATGCCCTGCCGCTGGCCGCCCAGCGCGCGCCGATCGCGCCGCTGGTGCCGGCGGTCGCGCGGGCGCTGACGCTGCTCGACCGCCTCGCGCGCGGCCGCGAGCCGATGACGCTGGCGAAGCTGTCGAGCGAGCTGGCGCTGCCGAAGAGCAGCGTCCACGGCCTGTGCACGACGCTGGTTTCGTTCGGCTACCTCAGGCGCCAGGCGGACGGCTCGTTTCTCATCGGCCCGCGCGTCATGGGCTTGGCCGAAGCCTTTGTCGCCGGCACCGACGTCGCCCAGGAATTCAACGCGCTCTGGGGCAACAGCGGCGCCGCGCCCGAGGAGACCGTGGTGCTGTCGGTGCTGTCGGGCGACGAAGCGCTCTATGTCGCCGTACGCAACAGCGCGCGGCCGCTCGGCCTGTCCTTGTACGTCGGCATGCGCCTGCCGGCCTACCTCTCCGGCAGCGGCAAGGCGATGCTTGCGCAGCTGCCCGCCGACGAGATCCGGCGCCGCTTCGACGGTCAACTCTCGGCGCGCCTCACGAGCAAGGGCCCGCGCGACATCGAGACCTTCGTCAAGGAGCTCGCGCTCACGAAGAAACGCGGCTACAGCATCGACGACGAAGCCGTGCGCGAAGGCGTCTATTCGTTCGGCGCCGCCGTGCTCGGCGCGTCGGGACAGGCGGTCGCCGGCATCGCGGTCTGCATCAACAAGGCGCAGCTCGGCGCCGGCCGCGGCGCCCGGCATCGCGATGCGGCGCTCGAGGTCGCGCGCCAGCTCACGCGAAGGCTCGGCGGCGAGCCTTCCCACCCATGAGCCCGACGCACGGCCGCCCGAAGGCGGGCTCCTCCCGCTCGGCGGGACAGCGCGCAGCGCGAAGGGTGCGCCAATGAGCGACGACCTGATCCTCGAGACGCGCGAGCTCACCAAGGAGTTCAAGGGCTTCGTCGCCGTCGACAGCGTCAACCTGCGCGTGCGCCGGGGCTCGATCCACGCGCTCATCGGGCCGAACGGCGCGGGCAAGACGACGTGCTTCAACCTGCTCACCAAGTTCCTGACGCCGACCTCGGGCCGCATCCTCTTCGCCGGCACCGACATCACCGCCGATCGGCCGGCCGCGGTCGCGCGCCGCGGCGTCGTGCGCTCGTTCCAGATCTCGGCCGTGTTCGCCCACCTGTCGGTGCTCGAGAACGTGCGCGTGGCCCTGCAGCGCAGGCTCGGCACCTCGTTCCACTTCTGGAAGCCCGAGTCGTCTCTGCACTCGCTCGACGCGCGCGCGCTCGAGCTGCTGCGCCAAGTCGACCTCGAGCCCTACGCGGCCATCCCCGCGGTCGAGCTGAGCTACGGGCGCAAGCGCGCCCTCGAGATCGCGACGACGCTGGCGATGGAGCCGACGCTGATGCTGCTCGACGAGCCGACCCAGGGCATGGGCCTCGAGGACGTCGAGCGCATCCGGGCGCTGATCAAGAAGGTCGCCGCTGATCGCACGGTGCTGATGGTCGAGCACAACATGAGCGTCGTCGCCTCGATCGCCGACACGATCACCGTGCTCGCGCGCGGCGCGACGCTGGCCGAAGGCCCCTACGCCGAGGTCTCGCGCAATCCGGCGGTGATCGAGGCCTACATGGGCAGCGCCCAGACCGAGCTGGCGGGTTCCCACTGATGGCCGCGCGCTTCCTCGAAGTCAGCGGCCTGCACGGCTGGTACGGCGAGTCGCACGTGCTGCACGGCGTCGACTTCCACGTCGACGAGGGCGAGGTCGTGACCCTGCTCGGCCGCAACGGCGCCGGCCGCACGAGCACGCTGCGCGCGATCATGGGCTTGATCGGCTCGCGCAAGGGCTCGATCAAGGTCCGCGGCACCGAGACCGCGTCGCTGGCGACGCACCGCATCGCCCGGCTCGGCATCGGCTACTGCCCGGAAGAGCGCGGCATCTTCTCGAGCCTCTCGGCCGAGGAGAACCTGATGCTGCCGCCGTCGCTCGAGCAGGGCGGGATGAGCGTCGAGCAGATCTACGCGATGTTCCCGAACCTGAAGGAGCGCGCGTCGAGCCAGGGCACGCGGCTGTCGGGTGGCGAGCAGCAGATGCTCGCCGTCGCCCGCATCCTGCGCACCGGCGCGCGCCTGCTGCTGCTCGACGAGATCTCCGAAGGCCTTGCCCCGGTGATCGTGCAAAAGCTCGGCGACGTCGTGCGCGACCTGCGCCAGCGCGGCTACACGATCGTCATGGTCGAGCAGAACTTCCGCTTCGCGGCGCCCCTGGCCGACCGCTTCCTGGTGATGGAGCACGGCCAGGTGATCCAGCAATTCACGCAGGCTGAGCTGCCGTCGCGCATGGAGCGCCTGCACGAATACCTCGGCGTCTGAACGCCGCTTCCTTTCCTTCCCAACGACCTTTCCAGAGGAGACATTCATGTTCAAGCTCAATCAACTGTCCGCCGCGTGCGCCGTCGCTGCCGCCGGCCTCGTCGGCGCCCTCCCGGCGCACGCCCAGATCTCGGGCGACGTGATCCGGATCGGCTTCATCACCGACATGTCGGGCCTCTACGCCGACATCGACGGTCCCGCGGGCGCCGAGATGATCAAGCAGGCCGTGGCCGACATGGGCGGCTCGATTGCCGGCAAGAAGATCGAGGTCCTCGTGGCCGACCACCAGAACAAGGCCGACGTCGCCGCAGCCAAGGCGCGCGAGTGGTTCGACCAGCAGGGCCTCGACATGCTGATCGGCGGCACCAATTCCGGCACCGCGCTGGCCATGGCCAAGGTCGCGGCCGAGAAGAAGAAGCCTTTCCTGGCCGTCGGCCCGGGCAGCTCGGCGCTCACCAACGACCAGTGCTCGCCCTACACCATCCACTACGCGTACGACACGGTGGCGCTGGCCAAGACGACCGGCCCGGCCGTCGTGAAGGCGGGCGGCAAGAGCTGGTACTTCCTGACCGCCGACTACGCGTTCGGCACAGCGCTGCAGAGCGATGCCACGAACGTCGTCAAGGCGGCCGGCGGCACGATCGTCGGCTCGGTGCGCCATCCGCTGTCGACGAGCGATTTCTCGTCTTTCATGCTCCAGGCGCAGTCGAGCAAGGCGCAGATCCTCGGGCTGGCGAATGCCGGCGGCGACACCATCAACTCGGTGAAGGCAGCGAACGAGTTCGGCCTCACCAAGACGATGAAGCTCGCGGGCCTCCTGATGTTCATCAACGACGTGCACTCGCTCGGCCTGAAGGCGACGCAGGGCATGTACCTCACCGACAGCTGGTACTGGAACCAATCGCCCGAGTCGCGCGCCTGGGCCAAGAAGTTCTTCGAGAAGTTCAAGCGCATGCCGTCGTCGCTGCAGGCCGCCGACTACTCGGTGACCCAGTTCTATCTGAATGCCGTCAAGGCCGCGAACAGCGACGACGGCGACAAGACGATGGAGCAGATGAGGAAGATGAAGGTCAACGACATGTACGCCAAGAACGGCTACGTGCGCGCCGACGGTTCGATGATCCACGACATGTACCTGATGCAGGTGAAGACGCCCGAGACCTCGACGACGCCGTGGGACTACTACAACGTGGTCGCGACGTCGAAGGGCGAGGACGCGTTCCTGACCAAGGCCGAGTCGAAGTGCGCCCTCTGGAAGTGATGCGTCCGTGACCTCCGGCCCGCAGCGGAACCGATCGAACGATTGATGGAAGTCTTCGGCATTCCGCTGCAGGCCTTTCTGGGCCAGCTCCTGCTCGGCCTGGTCAACGGCTCGTTCTACGCCATGCTGAGCCTCGGCCTGGCTGTGATCTTCGGCCTGCTCGGCATCGTCAACTTCGCCCACGGCGCGCTGTACATGATCGGCGCGTACGTGGCGTTCGTGGCGCTCGACCGCTTCGGCATCAACTACTGGTTCGCGCTCGTGATCGCGCCGGTGGTCGTCGGCGCGCTCGGCGTCGTGATCGAGCGCACCCTGCTGCAGCGGCTCTACAAGATCGATCCGATCTACGGCCTGCTCCTGACCTTCGGCCTGGCGCTGATCGCCGAAGGCATCTTTCGCTACTGGTTCGACGTCTCGGGCCAGTCGTATCCGGTGCCCGACCTGCTCCAGGGCTCGACCAATCTCGGCTTCATGGTGCTGCCGAACTACCGCGCCTGGGTCGTCGTCGCGTCGCTGTCGGTGTGCCTGGGCACCTGGTTCCTGATCGAGCGCACGAGCCTCGGCGCCACGTTGCGCGCAGGGACCGAGAACCCGCGGCTGGTGCAGGCCTTCGGCATCAACGTGCCGAAGATGGTGATGCTCACCTACGGCGCCGGCTGCGCATTGGCCGCGCTCGCCGGCGTACTCGCCGCGCCCGTGATCCAGGTAACGCCGCTGATGGGCTCGAACCTCATCATCGTCGTCTTCGCGGTGGTCGTGATCGGCGGCATGGGCTCGATCCTCGGCTCGATCCTGACCGGCGTCGCCCTCGGCCTCGTCGAAGGGCTGACCAAGGTGTTCTACCCGGAGGCCTCGAACATCGTCGTCTTCGTGGTCATGGCGATCGTGCTCGTCGTGCGGCCGGCCGGCCTCTTCGGCAAGGAAAAGTGATGAGCGCGCAGACGCCTGCCGTGGACCCGACCCGGCGCATCGCGCGTGCCGCCCTCTGGGTCGGCCTCGTGATCCTGCTCGCGGCGCCCTTCATCGGCCTCTATCCGATCTTCATGATGACGGCGCTCTGCTTCGCGATCTTCGCGTGCGCCTTCAACCTGCTGCTCGGCTTCACCGGGCTGCTCTCGTTCGGCCACGCCGCCTACTTCGGCGCCGCCGCCTACGCGACCGGCTGGCTGGTGCGCAGCGCCGGCTGGCCGCCCGAGATCGGCGTGCTCGCCGGCACCGTCGTCGCGGGTGCGTGCGGCCTGGCCGTCGGCCTGATCGCGATTCGTCGCCAGGGGATCTACTTCGCGATGATCACGCTGGCGATGGCGCAGATGATCTACTTCGTCTTCCTGCAGGCGCCCTTCACCGGCGGCGAAGACGGCCTGCAGGGCGTGCCGCGCGGCAAGCTCTTCGGCGTGCTCTCGCTCGCCGACGACCGCGTCATGTACTACGTCGTGCTGGCAGTGTTCCTGGCGGTGTTCCTGTTCATCATCCGGATCGTCCATTCGCCCTTCGGCCAGGTGCTGAAGGCGATCCGCGAGAACGAACCACGCGCCATCTCGCTCGGCTACGACGTCGACCGCTACAAGCTGCTCGCCTTCGTGCTCTCGACCGCGCTCGCGGGCCTCGCCGGCTCGATGAAGGTGCTCGCGGTCGGCTTCGCGACGCTCACCGATGCGCACTGGGGCCAGTCGGGCGAGGTGATCCTGATGACGCTGCTCGGCGGCCTCGGCACCTTCGCCGGGCCGGTGATCGGCGCGTTCACCATCATCGGCCTGCAGAACTTCCTGGCCGACCAGGTCGGCTCGTGGATCAACGTCATCATCGGCCTGATCTTCGTCGTCTGCGTCGTCGCGTTCCGGCGCGGCTTCGTGGGCGAGCTGCTCGCCTGGTTCAAGCGCCGTGCGAATTACACTGGCACGCGAACAGCCAACGAGGACACGGCGACATGAGCAAGCGGATGACGAAAGGCGAATTGGATGCGATGCGCACGCTGGGCGCGCTCAATCCGTTGGGGCACGCGATCCTCGCTTTCGCGAACGACGGCGTCGCCGCCGACGCGAAGAAGTCGTTCCAGGGCGCCGGCTTCGCGGAAGACGACATCTTGACCTACACCTCGGGCGAGCTGTTCCCGGGCCTCGATGCGATGATGCGCAACGCCAGCGGCGCGGCCGGCTTCGGCTACGAGATCACGCTGATGCGCCGCTACATGACGCTGGCGAGCGAAGGCTGTGGCTGGCTCATCGTCTATGCGCCCGACGAAGAGCAGATCAAGAAGATCGCCGTGGTCGCCAAGCAGTTCCCGGCGCGCTCGGCCGTCCACTACGGCCGCTTCGCGAGCGAAGACCTGATCTGATCTCGGCGCGCGGGCCGTGGTCTGCGGCGCCGCGTCACGGCCTGCCGTGCGAGGTGAAGAAGTCGATCACCGTCTGGCTGGTGTCGAGCTGCTGGCTCATCGCGCCGCCCGAGTTGCCGGTGACCGACGAGGAATGGCCGCGCGACCAGTAGTGGCCGCCGCCGACCACTTGCAGGTGCACGAGATCGCCGCCGCTCCCGCACCCTGAATAGCTCTGGCGGACGACGCTGGTGCCGTCGTTGACGCCCGGCAGAGGCGCCAGCGAGACGGCCGTCGGCGTCGTCGCGCAGCCGTTGCGCGCGGCCCAGCCGGCGAGGGTCGTCGCCACCGACACGTAGAGGCCCGCATCGACGCAGTTGCCCACGCCGCCGGGGTATGGCCAGCAGCCGTCGGCCGTGCCGTGGGTGTCGAGGACGGCGACGCGCTGCGACGGCGTGCAGCCGTCGAGCGCGTACTGGTTCTCGCCCGAGACCGGCGCGATCGCGGCGAACACGTCGGCGGTCTGGCAGGCCAGGCCCTGCGTCAGCGCCGCGCCGTTCGAGAAGCCCGTCGCGAACACGCGCTTCGGCTCGACGTCGAGACGGGCGCCGATGTCGGCGGCGAGCGCGCGCACGTAGGCGATGTCGTCGACGCCGTTGTTCCAGGCGTTGCCGCTGACGCAGTTGTAGCCGTTGTGGACGCCGCCCGCGTTCCAGGTGCGGATGCCGTCCGGCGTCAGGGCGTCGCTGCCGGTCACCTTGGTGCCGTTCGCAAACACGATGGCCATTCCGGCGGCCAGCGCGATGCGGTCGATGCAGCCGGCGCTCGTCAAGTCGCCGCCCAGGCAGGCGGTCTCCCGCATGTGGCCTTGTTGCCGCCGCCGCCATGGAAGGCGACCGCGACCGCGATCGGCTGGCCGCAGCGGTACCAGGCCGGCACTTGCATGTCGTAGTCGCGGTCGGTCCAGCCGGCGACGGAGAAGGTCGCGGTGGTCG
>JAYTHL010000300.1:0-4427 GCA_043732605.1 Rhizobacter sp.
CGCGCCCTCGTCGCGGATCTCGCCGCCGGCGCCGGTCGACGCGCCCGGGAACGGCGAGATCGCCGTCGGGTGGTTGTGCGTCTCGACCTTCATCAGCACGTGAGTGAGCTCGTCGCGGCCCGCGTAGCGCGGCGCGTTGGTGTAGCCCTCGGGCAGCCAGCGCTGGACGATGCCGCCTTCCATCACCGACGCGTTGTCGCTGTAGGCGACGACCGTGTGCTGCGGCGCGAGCGCGTGCGTGTTGCGGATCATCGCGAACATCGACTGCGCCTGCGCCTCGCCGTCGATCGTGAAAGCGGCATTGAAGATCTTGTGCCGGCAGTGCTCGCTGTTGGCCTGCGCGAACATCATCAGCTCGACGTCGCTCGGATTGCGCTCGAGAGACCGGAAGGCGTCGAGCAGGTAGTCGATCTCGTCGCCGGAGAGCGCAAGGCCGAACTCCACGTTCGCCGTCTCGAGCGCGGCCCGGCCGCCTCCGAGAACGTCGATCGCGACGCTCGCCTTCGCCGGCTGCTCGTCGAAGAGATGCTTCGCGTCCGACGGATCGAAGAACACGCATTCGATCATGCGGTCGTGCAGCAGCGAAGCGATCGCGAAGCGTTCGGCATCTTCGAGCGGCGCGGCGCGGCCGAGCAAGGGCTTCTTCAGGTGCAGCGCGTATTCGGTGACGCGCTCGATGCGGTGCACGACCAGGCCGCAGTTGCGGGCGATGTCGGTCGCCTTCGATGCCCACGGCGAAATCGTTCCCAGGCGCGGCGCGACGACGACGGTCTCGGCGGTGTCGAGGGCGCTTGCCGGATCGCCGTAGCGCAGGAGCGCCTCGAGCCGGTCGGCGTCGGTGCGCGACAACGCCGCGTCGCTCCAGACCCAGTGGACGTGACGCGCCGCGATGGCGTCGATGCGGCCGACGCTGGCGCGGACGCGCTCGAGCAAGGCGGCGACGCGGTACGCCGGCAAGGCGTTGCCGCCTTCGAAGCGGGCGAGGTGCTTGGGCAGGGTCGTCGTCACGCGGGGCGTTCGGCGGTCCGGGGGAATCGGGGTCGTCCGGGGCCTCGTGGCCAATGGGGAGACCCCGGTGGAAACCCGCGATTCTAGGGCCCCGATGCGATAATTCGCCGATGACGATCTCGATCAAGAGCGAAGCCGACATCGCCGGCATGCGCACCGCCGGCCGCCTCGCATCGGAGGTGCTGGACCTGCTCACGCCGCACGTCGTCGTCGGCGCCACCACCGAGGCCATCGACAAGCTCGCCCACGACTACATCGTCTTCGAGCAGAAGGCGATCCCCGCGCCGCTCAACTACGCGCCGCCCGGCTATACGCCGTACCCGAAGTCGATCTGCACCTCGATCAACCACCAGGTCTGCCACGGCATCCCGAACGACCGGCCGCTCAAGAACGGCGACATCGTCAACATCGACGTCACCGTCATCAAGGACGGCTGGCACGGCGACACGAGCCGCATGTTCATCGTCGGCGAAGGCTCGATCGCAGCCAGGCGGCTGGTGCAGCTCACCTACGACGCGATGTGGAAGGGGATCGTCAAGGTCAAGCCGGGCGTGCGCCTCGGCGACATCGGCTTCGCGATCCAGACCTTCACCGAAGGCAACGGCTTCTCGGTCGTGCGCGAGTTCTGCGGCCATGGCATCGGCACGCGCTTCCACGAGGATCCGCAGGTGCTTCACTACGGCAAGCCCGGCACGCTCGACGAGCTCAAGGTCGGCATGACCTTCACGATCGAGCCGATGATCAACGCCGGCAAGCGCGAGATCCGCGAGGCCGGCGACGGCTGGACCATCGTCACCCGCGATCGCTCGCTCTCGGCGCAATGGGAGCACACCGTGCTCGTCACCGACAGCGGCTACGAGGTGATGACGCTCTCGGCCGGATCGCCGCCGCCGCCGGCCTTCGTCGCCGCCTGACCGGCACGCGCGGCCCGTGGACGCCAGCGACCTGAAGGCGCCGGCCGCGCCGGAGCCGACCGTCGCGCCGGCTGCGACGACGCGACCGATCCTGCACGTCGCCCACGACGTCGCGCCGGTCGCGGCCGACGAGCCCGTGCGCGGCGACCTCCGAGCGCGTTTCCTCGTCGCCAAGGCGGCGCGGCTCGAGCAGTTCCTCGCCGCCCGCCCGACCGCACGCGCCGCGCTGCGCCTGCTGCGCGGCCTGTCGAGCGATGTCGATGCGACGCTGCTCGAGCTCTGGACCGCATCTCGCATGCCGGGCGATGCGGCACTCGTGGCCGTCGGTGGTTACGGACGAGGCGAGCTGTTTCCGTACTCCGACGTCGACGTGCTCGTGATCCTGCCGAACGCCGACGCGGACGGCGACGGCGACGACAGCCCCGACCGCGGCAACGTCACCTCGAACTTCATCACCGCGTGCTGGGATGCTGGTCTCGAGATCGGTTCGAGCGTGCGCACGGTCGAGGAGTGCGTCGCGATGGCGCTCTCCGACGTCACGGTGCAGACTGCCCTGCTCGAGGCGCGTTTCCTCTGCGGCGAGCGCCCCGTCTTCGCGCAGTTCCGGTCGGCGATCGACGGCGCGATGGACCCGAAGGCCTTCCTGCGCGCGAAGACGCTCGAGATGCGCCAGCGCCAACAGAAGTACGAGAACACGCCCTACTCGCTTGAACCGAACTGCAAGGAGAGCCCGGGCGGCCTGCGCGACCTGCAGACCGTGATCTGGGTCGCGCGCGCTGCCGGCTACGGCCGCACCTGGCACAAGCTCGCGGCGCAGGGCCTGATCACGCCGTTCGAGGTGCGTCAGCTGCAGAGGAACGAAGGCATCCTCAAGCTCATCAGAGCGCGCCTGCACGTCGTCGCCGGGCGGCGCGAAGACCGGCTCGTCTTCGACCTGCAGACAGCCGTCGCCGAAAGCTTCGGCTATCGCTCGATCGGCGGCCAGCGCGCCTCCGAGCGGCTGATGCGGCGCTACTACTGGGCGGCCAAGGCGGTGACGCAGCTCAACCAGATCCTGATGCTCAACATCGAGGAGCGCATCTCCGGCCTGGAAGACGCGCCGATGCGGCCGATCTCGGCCAAGTTCCTCGAGAAGGGCGGCATGCTCGAGGTCGCGAGCGACGACCTCTACGAGCGCGACCCGCACGCGATCCTCGAGACCTTCCTCGTCTACCAGCAGACGGTCGGGCCGAAGGGCCTCTCGGCGCGGACGCTGCGCGCGCTCTACAACGCGCGCCACCTGATGAGCGCGAAGTTCCGGCGCGACCCCGTGAACCACGCGACCTTCATGAAGATCCTGAAGGCCGCCGAGGGCCAGACCCACGCGTTCAGGCTGATGAACGAGACCAGCGTGCTCGGCCGCTACCTCTGGGTATTCCGGCGCATCGTCGGCCAGATGCAGCACGACCTGTTCCACGTCTACACCGTCGACGAGCACATCCTGATGGTGCTGCGCAATGTGCGCCGCTTCTTCATCCCCGAGCACACGCACGAGTACCCGTTCTGCTCGCAGCTCGCGTCGACCTTCGACCGGCCGTGGGTGCTCTACATCGCCGCGCTCTTCCACGACATCGCCAAGGGCCGCGGCGGCGATCACTCCGAGCTCGGCACGCGCGAGGCGAGACGCTTCTGCCGCGACCACGGCGTCAAGGGCACGGACGAGGCGCTGATCGAGTACCTCGTCGCCGAGCACCTGACGATGTCGCGCATCGCCCAGAAGGAAGATCTCTCCGACCCGGACGTGATCGCCGATTTCGCGGCCGCCGTCGGCAGCGAGCGGCGCCTGACCGCGCTCTACCTGCTCACCGTCGCCGACGTGCGCGGCACGAGCCCGAAGGTCTGGAACGCGTGGAAGGGCAAGCTTCTTGAGGACCTCTATCGGCTCACGCTGCGCGCGCTCGGCGGCGCTCGCCCGAACCTCGATGCCGAGATCGAGGCCAAGAAGCTCGAGGCGCGCCTGCTGCTCAATCTGGCGATGCTGCCGGGCACGGTCGAGGTGCCGCTCTGGCGCACGCTGGAGCTGAGCTACTTCGCGCGCCACGACGCGGGCGAGATCGCCTGGCACACGCGTTCGCTGGTCGACCGCGTCGACTCGCCGACGCCGGTCGTGCGGGCCCGCGTCAGCCCGCTCGGCCTCGGCCTGCAGGTGCTTGTCTACGCGGCCGACCGGCAAGACCTGTTCGCGCGCACCTGCGGCTATTTCGACAGCGCCCACTTCGACATCCTCGACGCCAAGGTCCACACGACGACGATTGGTTACGCGCTCGACACCTTCCTCGTCGTGAGCCCGAGCCTGGAGCCGCACTACCGCGACCTGACGTTGTATGTCGAGACCCAGCTGGCGATCGCGCTGCAGGGCACCGGGCCACTGCCCGAGCCCGGACGCGGCCGGATCTCGCGCCGCGTGAAGTCGTTTCCGATCACGCCGCGCGTCACGCTGCGCCCCGACGAGCGCGCGCAGCGCTG
>JAYTHL010000301.1:0-4415 GCA_043732605.1 Rhizobacter sp.
GTGCCCGCGGCCTCCGTCGATGCCGTGTGCGAGTGGCTGTCCGACGAGCTCGACGCGCTGTCCGCGTCGGTGGAGGACGCCGACGCCGGCACCGCCGACGAGCAGCCGGTCTTCGACGAGCCCGGCGTCGCCGCGACCGCCGCCTGGAGTCGCGCCCGCGTCAGCGCGCTGTTCACCGACGAGGCCACGGCGACGCGAGCCGCCGCGGCGCTCGTCGCCGCCGAAGCCGAGACCGGCGCGCAGATCCTCGCGATCGCACCGGTCGCCGACCAGGACTGGGTGCGGCTCACCCAGGCGCAGTTCGGCCCGTGCGAGATCACACCCGAGTTCTGGATCGTGCCGACGTGGTCCGACGTGCCTCCCCGAGCGAAGCAGGTCATCCGGCTCGACCCGGGCCGCGCCTTCGGCACCGGCACCCATCCGACGACGCGCATGTGCCTTCGCTGGATCGCACGTCACGGCACGACGACGGGCATGGCCTGGCCGCGGGCGCTCGACTACGGCTGCGGCTCGGGCGTGCTGGCGATCGCCGCGGCGATATTCGGCGCGGAGGCGATCGACGCCGTCGACATCGATCCGGCGGCGGTCGAGGCGACTGCCGCCAACGCGCAGGCCAACGGCGTCGCCGTCCGCTGCGCTCTGCCCGACGACGCCGTCGGTCCCTACGAGCTGATCGTCGCCAACATCCTCGCCGCACCGTTGACGTTGCTCGCGCCACTGCTCGGGCGCCGGCTCGCCGACGGCGGCAGCCTCGTCCTCTCGGGCATCCTCGCGCGCCAGGCCGACGAGCTGCGCGACGCCTACCGGCCCTGGATCGATCTCGACGTCGATGCCGAAGACGACGGCTGGGCGCTCATGACCGGCACCTCGCGGCCGGGGTCGCATGGCATGATTTCGCGATGAGCCTGGCAACGCGCTGCACCTCCTGCGGGACGGCGTTCCGGGTCGTCCAGGACCAGCTCAAGATCTCGGAAGGCTGGGTCCGCTGCGGCCGCTGCGACGCGGTCTTCAACGCCCTCGAAGGCTTGTTCGATCTCGGCCGCGAGGCGCAGCCAGACTGGGAAGCGACGGCCACGAACGTCGCGCCCACGACACCCGCGTCGCGCGACCAGGCGTCCGTGCCCGTGGTCCGCGGCGCCGACGACGAGTTCGGCGACGACCGCGGTCCGACGTCGAGCCTCGGCGAGCTGCTCGCCGATCCGATCGATGCCCATCTCTTCGGCCCGCGCCGGCGTGCCGAGAGCGCGCCCAAGCCTGCCGGCCAGATCGGCGAGCGGGACAGGGTCGACTTCTCCGACGCGCGCTTCGATTCCGATCTCTTCGCCGACAACGCCGCGACGACCGAAGACGAGACGTTGATGATGCCGACGAGCGACGCCGGCGCGCTGCCGCTCGAGAGCGCGGTCCGGCCGGAATTCGTGCGCCGCGCCGAGCGCCAGGCGCGCTGGCGCAGCAAGGGCATGCGCAGCGCCCTCGGCGCCGCCTCGTTTGTCGCGCTCCTGCTGCTCGCGCTGCAGATCGCGCAGCATGGTCGCGACACGCTGGCAGCGCAGTATCCGGCGCTGCGCGGGCCGCTCGTCTCGTGGTGCAAGCTCGCCGGCTGCACGGTGCAGACGCCGCGCCACATCGACGAGGTGCTGGTCGAGAGCACGGCATTGACGCGCGCCGTCGGCCAGGATGCATTCGTGCTCGCCGTGAATCTGAAGAGCCGCAGCGCCTTGCCACTCGCCGTGCCGTCGATCGACCTGACGCTCACCGACGCGCAAGGCCGCTTGGTCGCGCGCCGTGCCCTCTCGCCGCAGGACTTCCACGCCGCCGACGTGCTCGCGCCCGGCGCCGACGCCGCGCTGCAGCTCACGCTCAACACCGGCGCGCCTTCGGTCGTCGGCTACACCGTCGAGATCTTCTACCCTTAACCCGCGCGACCTTCGTCACGCCCTTTCGGAGACTTCATGGCCGCCCTCGTGTGTGGATCGCTCGCCTTCGACAGCATCGCAACCTTCCCCGGTCGCTTCGCCGACCAGATCATGCCGAACCAGCTGCATGTCCTGAACGTGTCGTTCCTGGTGCCGACCTTGCGCCGCGAGTTCGGCGGCTGCGCCGGCAACATCGCCTACAACCTCGCCCGACTCGGCGGCCAGCCGGTCGTCCTGGCCGCGGTCGGCAGCGACGGCGACGAGTACCTCGTGCGGCTGCGCTCCTGGGGCGCGACCACAGCACACGTGCGCGCCGTCGGCGACAGCTTCACGGCCCAGGCCTTCATCATCACCGACCTGGACAACAACCAGATCACCGCGTTTCACCCCGGCGCGATGCAGTCTGCGCACCTGACGCCGGTGCCGCTCGGCGAGGACGTGCGGATCGCGATCATCGCGCCCGACGGACGCGACGCGATGCTCGATCACGCGCGCCAGCTGAGCGACGCCAAGATCCCGTTCGTCTTCGATCCGGGTCAGGGCCTGCCGATGTTCGACGGCGCCGAGCTGCGCGCCTTCGTCGACCGCGCACGCTGGGTCGCGGTCAACGACTACGAGGCACAGATGCTCGCCGATCGCACCGGCCGCACGATCGAGGAGATGTCGCGCTCGCATCTCGAGGGCGTCGTCGTCACGCTCGGCGCGCAGGGCTGCGAGGTCTGGCAGCAAGGCGTCAAGACGGTGGTGCCGGGCGAGGCGGCGACCGAGGTCGTCGATCCGACCGGCTGCGGCGACGCGTTCCGGGCAGCCATGCTCTACGGCCTGGAGCGCGGCTGGTCGATGGTCGAGTGCGCCCGGATGGGCAATCGCCTGGGCGCGCTCAAGATCGCTAGCCGAGGCGGCCAGAATCATGTGCTGGATGTCACGTTCGTGAAGCGCTGAGGTTGATCCAACTCAAGTTCGCGAAGCACGATCCGAAGTCGAGCCCATGAACTTTCGCCACGACGTCGCCCTCACGATGGCCACATCAATGGCGGTCGTCATCGCCTGCCTGCTCACGTGGGCGGCGTGCCACTGGTGGTACGGCCGCAAGCTCGCGGCCGCCGCGCACCGGCTGCACAAGAGCGACAAGGAGCGCGCGTTCTCGCGCGATCAGACCCAGCAGGCGCGGCGCCAGCTCCAGCAGGTCAAGGCCGAGCTCGAGTCGCACCAGCGCGGCGCCAGCGAGAGCCAGGCGATGGCGGCGCGCCACCGGGTCGCGCAGCTCGAAGAGCAGCGTCAGGCGTCCGTGCGCGCGACCGAGGCCGACTCCGGCTTCATGCCGATCGTCGCGGCGCACGGCTTCGCCGACACCCAGATCCTTCCGGAATAAAAAAGCCCGGCCGAAGCCGGGCTCTGATGACAGACGCAAACGCGTCGGTCAGGGCTTGCTGCCAGTCGGAAACGGCCAAGCCGCTTGCGGACTGAGCGATGTCTTCGCAGGCATCGCAGGAGCAGCCGGTGCCGCAGGTGCCGGCGCCGCCTTCTTCGCGGCCGGCGCGGCCTTCTTGGCCGGCGCCTTCTTGGCCGCCTTCTTCGCAGGCGCCTTCTTCGCAGGCGCCTTCTTGGCCGCCTTTTTCGCAGGCGCTTTCTTGGCAGCCTTTTTCTTCGCAGGCGCTTTCTTCGCGGCCTTCTTTTTCGCAGGCGCCTTCTTCGCAGCCTTCTTGGCGGCCTTCTTGGCAGGCGACTTCTTCGCTGCCTTCTTCGCAGCCTTCTTGGCGGGCGCCTTCTTGGCGGCCTTCTTGGCCGGCGCCTTCTTCGCCGCCTTCTTGGCCGGCATCTTCTTCATCGCCATCTTCTTCGCGGGCGCCTTCTTGGCGGCCTTTTTCGCAGTTGCCATCACGTTTCTCCTTGATCAAGTTACAAAGGAACCACCGGCTTTCGACGCGTCGTCGACCAGTGGCTATTCATCGCCCGAACTGCCCTGGAGGGGCGCCCGGTACGATGAATCGGGAAGCAGGCCGGCAGCGCTCGTTGTCGCTGCTCTTGATCCTGCGAATCTTGATCTCTCACTTGCCGACGCCCGTTCGCGACGGCTTCACTCCCAAGACAACGCACCACCGGTCTGGTAGTCGATGACGCGCGTCTCGAAGAAATTGCGCTCCTTCTTCAGATCGATCATTTCGCTCATCCACGGGAACGGGTTTTCCTCGTTCGGGAAGAGCTCCTGCAGGCCGATCTGCGTCGCACGCCGGTTGGCGATGTAGCGCAGATAGCCCTTGAACATCGACGCGTTCATGCCGAGCACGCCGCGCGGCATGGTGTCTTCGGCATAGCGATACTCGAGCTCGACGGCGCGCTCGAACAGCGCCTTGACCTCGGCCTTGAACTCGGCCGTCCACAGGTGCGGGTTCTCGGCCTTGATCTGGTTGATCAGGTCGATGCCGAAGTTGCAGTGCATCGACTCGTCGCGCAGGATGTACTGGTACTGCTCGGCCGCGCCGGTCATCTTGTTCTGCC
>JAYTHL010000302.1:0-4402 GCA_043732605.1 Rhizobacter sp.
ACAACGCCGCGGCCGGGCTGCCGGTTGCAGACAAGATCGTCAACGACTACATCAGCTCGGTCGCGGTCGAGTCGGGCGCGATCCAGATCACCTTCGGCAACCACGCCAACCCCGTCATCCGCGGCAAGGTGCTGACGCTGCGTCCGGGCGTGATCGAGGACGCGATCGTGGTCCCGATCACCTGGGTCTGCGGCGACGCCTCGCCGCCGGACAAGATGGTCGCCAAGGGCCTCAACAAGACCGACGTGCCGGCGCGCTATCTGCCTTTCAACTGCCGCGCCATGGGTCCGCCGGCGGCAGCTCCGGTCTGAGGCGCGCGAGAACCTTGGCCTTGATCGATCTCGACGCGCCCGGCATCGACGGCTCGCGCCTGCGCCGGGCCGGCAAGGAGCTGCTCTCGCTGGCGCTGATCGAGGCGCGCAACCAGACCTTGCGCTGGGCCTCGGCGTTGCAGGCCGCGCACGACGGCGAGGCGCTGGTGCTGCCGGACGATCTCGCGCCGGCGCTCGCCGCCGAGCTCGATCCGCCGCTCTGGACTTTCGGCCACATCGGCTGGATCCAGGAGTACTCGATCGCGCGCAACGTGCAGCGCAACCGCGGCGAGAACGCCGATCCCGGGTCGCCAAGGCTCGCCTCGGTGCTGCCCGGCGCCGACGGCTGCTACGACCCGGCGACGGTCGACCGCCCGACGCGGCGCGCGCTCGTCGGCAACGGCCTGCCCGATCTGCAGGCGACGCGCGACTACCTGGTCGAGTCGCTCGAGACGACGCTCGAGCTGCTGTCGGGCCTCGCCGTCGAAGACGACGCCTCGCTCTACTTCTATCGCCTCGCTCTCTTCCACGAGGAGATGCACGCCGAGGCGTTTGCGGTACTCGCGCAGACGCTCGGCATCGAGACCGGCCTCGTGCCGCGCTTGGCCACGCAGGCGGCGCGACAGCCGCTGACGTTTCCGGCGACGCGCTGGCTGCTCGGCAGCGGCTCGTCGGGCTTTCGCTTCGACAACGAGGCCGAGCCGCATCCGGTCGAGGTGCCCGAGTTCGAGATCGACGCGCAGGCCGTCACCTGGGCGCAGTACGGCGAGTTCGTCGAGGACGGCGGCTACGACGAGCCCGCGCACTGGAGCGGAGCCGGGCGCGCATGGCTGCAGGGCCAGGGCCGGCGCACGCCGCGCCATGTCGAGCAGATCCGCCACGGCGTGCTACAGCGCCGCTTCGGCGTGCTGTCGCGCGTGTCGGCGACGCAGCCTGCGGTGCACGTCAGCTGGTTCGAGGCCGACGCGTGGTGCCGCTGGGCCGGGCGCCGGCTGCCGGCCGAGGTCGAGTGGGAAGCGGCGGCGCATCAGGGCGCGAGCCGCGGCTTTCGCTGGGGCGAGGTGCACGAGTGGACCGCGTCGACGTTCCGTCCGTACCCGGGCTTCGCGCCGGGACCGTGGCGCGACTTCTCGGCGTCGGCCTTCGGCAGCCACAAAGTCTTGCGCGGCGCATCGTTCGCGACCCGCTCGGGACTGCGCAACGCGCGCCTGCGCGGCTTCGCGCTGCCCGCACGCGACGACGGCTTCTTCGGCTTTCGCAGTTGCGCCGCCTAGCGCATCGAGCGACCGCGCGCGACAGGCGAATGAAGAATCCGTCCGCGATCACTTAGGGTAAGCCCATCCTTTGCGGCCGGCGGCCGCCCTCGAACAATGGTTCGCAGGGCCCCGCGGTCATTCCATCGCGGCGCCGACTTCGTCAGGAGATTTGTTGTGGACGTTTCTCTTTCCCTCACGGTCAACGGCAAGGCCGTCACGAAGACCGTCGATCCGCGCACGCTGCTCGTGCAGTTCCTGCGCGAGACCCTCGAGCTCACCGGCACGCACATCGGCTGCGACACGGCGCAATGCGGCGCGTGCACGGTCCACATGAACGGTCGCGCGATCAAGTCGTGCTCGATGCTCGCGCTGCAGGTGCAAGGCAGCGAGATCACCACCATCGAGGGCCTCTCGACGAACGGCGAGCTGCATCCGATGCAGGCGGCGTTCCGCGAGTGCCACGGCCTGCAATGCGGCTTCTGCACGCCGGGCATGGTGATGTCGTCGGTGCAGCTGCTGGCCGACAACCCGACCGCCGACGAGGCCGCGATCCGCGAAGCGCTCGACGGCAACATCTGCCGCTGCACCGGCTACCAGAACATCGTCAAGTCGATCCAGTTCTGTCAGTCGGGCAAGACCCCGACGACGGTCTGAAGGAGCACGTCATGGGCAACATGCACGAAGCGGTCGACCTCTCCAAGAGCCCGATCGGACAGAGCCTGCGCCGCCGCGAGGACCGGCGCTTCATCACCGGCGCCGGCAACTACACCGACGACGTGACGCTGCACGGACAGACCTACGGCGTCTTCCTGCGCAGCCCGCACGCGCACGCACGAATCAAGTCGATCAAGCTCGACGCGGCGCTGAAGTCGCCCGGCGTGGTCGACATCATCACCGGCGCCGATCTCGCCGAGGGCAAGGTCGGCGGTCTGCCGTGCGGCTGGCTGATCCACAGCAAGGACGGCACGCCGATGAAGGAGCCGGCGCATCCGGTGCTGGCGCAAGGCAAGGTGCGCCACGTCGGCGACCAGGTCGCGCTCGTGATCGCCGAGACGTTGCTCGAGGCCAAGGATGCGGCCGAGCTCGTCGAGGTCGATTACGAAGAGCTCACGCCGGTGATCGACATCAGCGCCGCCGACTCGATCGGCTCCGCGGTGCACGACGACGTCGCCGACAACGTCTGCTACGACTGGGGCCACGGTGACAAGGCCGCGGTCGACGCTGCGTTCGCGAAGGCGGCGCACGTCACCAAACTCAGCTTCGTCAACAACCGGCTGATCCCGAACGCGATCGAGCCGCGCGCCGCCAACGCCAGCTACACGCGCCACGACGAGAGCTACACGCTCTACGTCGCCAACCAGAACCCGCACGTCGAGCGGCTCCTGATGTGCGCCTTCGTGCTCGGCCTGCCGGAGTCGAAGGTGCGGGTGATCGCGCCCGACGTCGGCGGCGGCTTCGGCTCGAAGATCTTCCTGTACGCAGAAGACGTCGCGCTGGTCTGGGCGAGCAAGCGCGTCGGGCGGCCGATCAAGTGGACCGCCGAGCGGAGCGAATCGTTCCTCACCGACGCCCACGGCCGCGACCACGTCTCGACCGCCGAGCTGGCGATGGACAAGGACGGCAACTTCCTCGCGCTGCGCGTCAAGACGATCGCCAACATGGGCGCGTACCTGTCGACCTTCGCGTCGGCGGTGCCGACGATCCTGTATGCGACCTTGCTCGCGGGGCAGTACAAGACACCGGCGATCTACGCCGAGGTCAAGGCGGTGTTCACCAACACCGCACCGGTCGACGCCTACCGCGGCGCGGGTCGGCCCGAGGCGACGTATCTCGTCGAGCGCATCGTCGAGCAGGCGGCGCGCGAGATGAAGATGAACCCGGCAGAGCTGCGCCGGCAGAACTTCATCACGACGTTCCCGTACGCGACGCCGGTCGGCCTGACGTACGACGTCGGCGGCTACGCGGCGCACCTCGACAAAGCGATCGGAATGGCCGACGTCGCGGGCTATCCGGCGCGCAAGGCGGCTTCGGCCGCGAAGGGCAAGAAGCGTGGTCTCGGCTACGCCTGCTACATCGAGGCCTGCGGCATCGCGCCATCGAACATCGCCGGTGCGCTCGGCGCGCGCGCCGGGCTGTTCGAAGCGGGCGAGGTGCGGGTGCACCCGACCGGCACGGTCACCGTCTTCACCGGCTCGCACAGCCACGGCCAGGGCCACGAGACGACGTTCGCGCAGGTCGTCGCGGCTCGGCTCGGCATTCCGGTCGAGAACGTCGAGATCGTCCACGGCGACACCGGCCGCGTGCCGTTCGGGATGGGCACCTACGGCAGCCGGTCGCTGGCGGTCGGCGGCACGGCGATCGTCAAGGCGGTCGACAAGATCATCGCCAAGGGCAAGAAGATCGCGGCCCACCTGCTCGAGGCGGCCGACGCCGACATCGAGTTCGAGAACGGCGAATTCAAGGTCGCGGGCACCGACAAGAAGGTCGCGTGGGGCAACGTCTCGCTCACCGCCTACGTGCCGCACAACTTCCCGCTCGACAAGCTCGAGCCGGGACTCAACGAGAACGCGTTCTACGACCCGACCAACTTCACCTATCCGGCCGGCACCTACATCTGCGAGGTCGAGGTCGATCCCGAGACGGGCAAGGTGAAGATCGAGTCGTTCGTCGCCGTCGACGACTTCGGCAACATCGTCAATCCGATGATCGTCGAGGGCCAGGTCCAGGGCGGCGTCGCGCAGGGCCTCGGCCAGGCGATGATGGAAGGCTGCACCTACGACGTCGCCTCGGGCCAGCTGCTCACCGGCTCGTTCATGGACTATGCGATGCCGCGCG
>JAYTHL010000303.1:0-4394 GCA_043732605.1 Rhizobacter sp.
TCGCTGCGCACGTTCGATCCTGTCTACGACAGCGTCCAGTTCGAGCTCAGCTTCCCGCGCGCGGCGCGGCCCTACCTGATCGCGCTGCAAGCCGGCGGACGGCCGCCGTTCGATCCGAATCCGAAGGGCTTCAAGGCCGACGGCCAGCGCGCCGAGGCCGCTGCGGGTGCGGCCGCGCCGGCTCCTTTGCGCGTCGACCTCGACGGCATCGCGTCACGCGTCGCCGCGTTCCCGGTCGCGGAGAACCGATTCGGCCGGATCACGCCGGCCGCCGGTGGCAAGGTGCTCTGGACGGTGCTCGCCATCGTCGGCGCACACGGTCGCGGCGGCCACAAGGAAGAGTCAGGCCGGCTCGAGGTTTTCGACTTCGAGAGCCAGCGCGTCGAGACGCTGGTTGACAAGGTCGACGCCTTCGACCTCGCCGCCGATGGTGCGACCGTCGTCGTCCGCGACGGCAAGCGCCTGCGCGCGCTCGCGGTGCGCTCGTCGGGCTCGCGCAAGGGCGACACGCCGGCGTCGAGCGACGGGCCGCCATCTCGCAAGACCGGCTGGCTCGACCTCGAGCGCCCGCGCGTCTCGATCGAGCCGCGCGCCGAGTGGCGCCAGATGCTGCTCGAGGTCTGGCGCCTGCAACGCGACCAGTTCTGGTCGGAGGCGATGTCGGGCATCGACTGGCCGGCGGCGTACGCGATGTACGCGCCGCTGGTCGAGCGCGTCTCGACGCGCGCCGAGCTCTCCGACCTGATCTGGGAGTTGCAGGGCGAGCTCGGCACCTCGCACGCCTACGAGATGGGCGGCGACCACCGCAAGCCGCCCTCGATCGCGCTCGGCTACCTCGGCGCCGACACGCGATTCGACGCAGCCGACCAGAGCTACACGATCACGCGCATCGTCGCCGGCGATCCGTGGGACGCGAGCGCCGATTCGCCGCTCAACGCGGTCGGTGTCGAAGCGAAGGTCGGCGAACGCATCGTCGCCGTCGGCGGCCAGCCGGTGTCGGCGAGCGTGCCGCCGCAGGCCCTGCTCGTGCACCAGGCGGGCACGAAGGTCGAGCTCACGCTCAAGGCCGACGCCTCGGCTGGCGCAGCGACGCGACAGGTCGTCGTCTCGACGCTCGCCGACGAAGTGCCGGCGCGCTACCGCGAATGGGTCGAAACCAACCGCGCCTGGGTTCACGCGCAGTCGAAGGGCCGCGTCGGCTATCTGCACCTGCCCGACATGATGGCCGCCGGCTACGCCGAGTTCCACCGCTACTTCGCCGGTGAGTGCGACCGCGACGCGCTCGTCGTCGACGTCCGCTACAACCGCGGCGGCCACGTCTCGCAGCTGCTGCTCGAGAAGGTCGCCCGGAAACGCGTCGCCTACACGATCTCGCGCTGGTCGAAGCCGACCTCGTATCCCGACGAAGCCGTCAACGGCCCGGTCGTCGCGCTCACCAACGAGCACGCAGGCTCCGACGGCGATATCTTCTCGCACTGCTTCAAGCTGATGAAGCTCGGGCCGCTGGTCGGCACGCGCACCTGGGGCGGCGTCGTCGGCATCTGGCCACGCCACACGCTCGTCGACGGCACGCAGACGACGCAGCCCGAATACGCGTTCTGGTTCAGCGACGTCGGCTGGGCGGTCGAGAACTACGGCACCGATCCCGACGTCGAGGTCGACAACGCGCCGCAGGACGCCGCCGCAGGCCGCGACCGGCAGCTCGAGGTCGCGGTAAAGACGGCGCTGGATCGCTGCGGCGAGGCCGCGGCGACCGAGCGCGACTACGGGCCGCGGCCGGTGCTCGCGCGCAAGACGATTCCGCCGCGCTGAGCCGCCGGCGGCGCAGCGCCGCGAGCGCAGTCGATCAGGTCGGCTGCTTCACCGTGCGCAAGTACGGCTTCAGCGTCTTGAAGCCGGCCGGGTACTTCTTCTTCGCGTCGTCGTCGGAGACCGAAGTGACGATGATCACGTCGTCGCCCTGCTTCCAGTTCACCGGCGTCGCGACCTGGTGCTTTGCAGTGAGTTGCATCGAGTCGAGCACGCGCAGGATCTCGTCGAAGTTGCGGCCGGTGGTCATCGGGTAGGTGAGCATCAGCTTGATCTTCTTGTCGGGGCCGACGATGAAGACCGAGCGGACGGTGGCGTTGTTGGCGGCCGTGCGGCCGTCGGCAGCGACCTCGTCGGCGGGCAGCATGTTGTAGAGCTTGGCGACCTTGAGGTCGTGGTCCGCGATCATCGGGTACTTCACAGTCGCGCCCTGCGTCTCCTCGATGTCCTTCGACCACGCGCTGTGCTTGTCGACCGGGTCGGCCGAGAGGCCGATCAGCTTCGCGTTCCTCTTGGTGAACTCGGGCTCGATCTTGGCCATGTAGCCGAGCTCGGTCGTGCACACCGGCGTGAAGTCCTTCGGGTGCGAGAAGAGGATCGCCCACTTGTCGCCGATCCACTCGTGGAAGTGGATCTTGCCTTGCGTGGTGTCGGCTTCGAAGTCGGGGGCGGTGTCGTTGATGCGCAGGGACATGGATTGCTCCTTGATTTGTTCGGCTTCGCGCGTGCAGCGCGGGCAGAAAGTATGCGCGCTCTCAGCGAGCCGCGCCCGCCTCGTACCAGCGCCCGAGCGCGGCCCGCTCGGCGTCGGTGATCTGCGTCGCGTTGCTCATCGGCATGACCTTCAGCACGACGGCCTGCTGGTAGAGCTCCTGCGCGTGGGCATGGATCTCGTCGGCCGAATCGAGGCGCACGTTCTTGTTCGCGAGCTGCGCGTTGTGGCAGAGCTGGCAGCGCTGCTGCACGATCGCCTGGACCTCGGCGAAGCTGGGCGGCGGCAGCTTCGCGACCGCGGGCTGCGACGCCGGCATCAACACGCCGACAGTCGCGACGATCATGAGCGTGCCGACGACCGCGTAGCGCCACGGCACGGGGCGCGCTTCGACCAGCGCCTTGTGGCGCATCACGAACGACACCCGCACCAGCGCGCCGGCGAGCATGAGGACGACGAGCACCAGCCAGTTGTACTTCGCGCCATAGGCGAAGCCGTAGTGGTTGCTGATCATGGCGAACACGACCGGCAGCGTGAAGTAGGTGTTGTGGACGCTGCGCTGCTTGCCGCGCTGGCCGTGCACCGGGTCGACGGCACGGCCTTCGCGCAGCGCCGCGACGACCTTCCTCTGGCCCGGGATGATGACCATCGCGACGTTCGCGGTCATCGTCGTCGCCAGCATCGCGCCGACGAGCAGGAACGCGGCGCGGCCGGCGAACAGGTGGCACGAGAGCCACGACGCGAAGACGATGAACGCGAACACGAGCACGCCGACGACCAGGTCGCCGCGCGGCCCCTTGCCGAAGATGAGGCAGATGCCGTCGTAGATCACCCAGAAGGCGACGAAGAAGGCGAGCGCGGTGGCGATCGCCGCGGCCGGCGACCAGTCGAACACCGACTTGTCGATCAGGAAGGTGCTGGCGTTGAAGAGGTAGAGAACGGCGAAGAGCGCGAAGCCGGTGAGCCAGGTCGAGTAGCTCTCCCACATCGACCAGTGCAGCGTCTCGGGCAGCCGCGCCGGCGCGACCGGGTACTTCTGCTGGTGGTAGAAGCCGCCGCCGTGCACCGCCCAGAGCTCGCCGCCGATGCCCTTGGCGCGATCGGCCTCGTCGACCGGCTTCGTGAGGCTGTTGTCGAGGCCGACGAAGTAGAACGAGGCGCCGATCCAGGCGATGCCGGTGATGACGTGCGCCCAGCGCAGCAAGAGGCCGATCCAGTCGAGAACGTAGACATCCATCGTCGCATCGTATGCAATTGCCAGGCCGGGCGGCGCCCTTGCGGCTCAGCTTCCGCGGTAGGTCGAGTACGACCAGGGGCTCACGAGCAGCGGCACGTGGTAGTGCTGCTCGGTCGAGGCGATGCCGAAGTCGAGGGGCACGCGATCGAGGAAGGGCGGATCGTCGAGCTTCGTGCCGCGGCCCGAGAAATAGGGGCCGACGGCGAAATCCAGACGGTAGCGACCGGCGCGCAGCTCGTCGCCTTCGAGCAGAGGCGCGTCGGCGCGGCCGTCGGCATTGAGGACGATCGACTTCACCAGCGCCGCGCCAGCCGGATCGATGCGAAACAGCGTCACCCGCATGCCCGAGGCAGGGCATCCGTTGGCGGTGTCGAGCGCGTGCGTCGTCAACTTTCCCATGCGGCCTCCGCACAGCGCGAACGGGCGCCGGCCTCCTGCAAAAGTGTATCGTCGCCGGCAGCCGATGAGTCCCACTTCCTATCCGCGCGATCTTCGCGGCTATGGCGAGAGCCCGCCGCACGCCCGCTGGCCGGGCGGCGCGCGCATCGCCGTCCAGTTCGTCCTCAACTACGAGGAGGGCGGCGAGAACAGCGTCCTGCACGGCGATCCGACCTCGGAGACCTTCCTCTCCGAGCT
>JAYTHL010000304.1:0-4385 GCA_043732605.1 Rhizobacter sp.
GGCACTGGGGCATGGGAGGCGGCGCTGGTCAACACGCTGTCGTCCGGCGATCACGTCCTGATGGTCGAGACCGGCCACTTCGCGGCGCTCTGGATCAAACTGGCGACGCGTCTGGGCCTGTCGACCGAAGTGCTCGCGGCACCAGGCCAGGACGCGCTGCTGCCCGAAGCGCCGCACTGGCGCCAGGGCGTCAAGCCGGAGCTGATCGAGGCGCGCCTGCGCCGCGATCCGGAGAAGAAGATCAAGGCGGTCTGCGTCGTCCACAACGAGACCTCGACCGGCGCGCTCTCCGACATCGCAGCGGTGAGGAAGGCGATCGATGCGGCGGGACATCCCGCGCTGCTGCTCGTCGACTCGATCTCGGGCCTCGCCTGCGCCGACCTGCGCCACGACGAGTGGGGCATCGACGTCACCATCGGCGGATCGCAGAAGGGCCTGATGATGCCGCCGGGCATCGGCTTCAACGCGCTCTCGCCGCGCGCGATCGAGGCGTCGAAGACAGCGAAGCTGCCGCGCGCGTTCTGGGCCTGGGACGAGATCGTCGCCATGAACGTCGACGGCTACTGGCCCTCGACGCCGAACACCAATCTGCTCTACGCGCTGAACGAGTCGCTCGACATGCTGCTCGGCGAAGGCCTCGACAACGTCTTCGCGCGCCACGACCGGTGGGCCGCGGGCGTGCGCACTGCCGTCGATGCATGGCAGCTGCCGATCCAGTGCGCCGATCCGTCGTGCCACTCGCCCGTGCTCACCGGCGTGATGACGCCGGCCGGCGTCGATGCCGACGCGATCCGCCGCCTCATCCACGAGCGCTTCGACCTCTCGCTCGGCACCGGCCTCGGCAAGGTCAAGGGCCGCATGTTCCGCATCGGCCACCTCGGCGACAGCAACGACCTGACGCTGCTCGCCGCGCTCGCCGGCTGCGAGATGGGATTGAAGCTTGCCGGCGTGCGCCTCGCGGCCAGCGGCGTGCAGGCGGCGATGGAGCACTTCGCGAGCCATGCCGTGCCGTCGACGCTCGCGCGCGCCGCCTGACTCGACAGAGAGACATTCGATGCAACGACGCACCCTTCTCCAGGCGACCGGCGCGGCCGTCGCCTCGCTCGCCGCGCCCCGCCTGATGGCCGAGGAGTGGCCGAACGCGCCGGTGCGCATCATCGTGGGCTTTCCGCCCGGCGGCGGCACCGATGCGCTGGCGCGCGTCGTCGCGGCCAAGCTGACGACGATGTGGGGCCAGACGGTGATCGTCGAGACAAAGGCCGGTGTCGCCGGCGTGCTCGCTGCCGAGTACGAGTCGCAGCAGCCGAGCGACGGCTCGACGCTGCTGATGGCGCACATCAACAGCCACGGCCTCGCGCCCAGCCTGCAGCCGAAGCTGCGCTACAACGTCGAGCGCGACTTCGTGCCGATCGTGCTCGTCGGCGTCACGCCCAACCTGCTGATCGCCAACCCGGCGCAGAAAGCGCTGACGGTCAAGGACATCGTCGCCCAGTGCAAGGCCGAGCCGGGCCGCGTCACCTTCGGCTCCGCCGGCCAGGGCTCGGCGCAGCATCTGGCGCTCGAGATGTTCAAGCTGCAGGCCAAGGTCGATGCGCTGCACGTGCCCTACAAGGGCAGCGGCCCGCTGCTGACCGACCTGATGGGCGGCCAGATCATGTACAGCTTCGAGACGATGACGGCGGCAACGCCGCACGTGAAGGGCGGCAAGGTGATCGCGATCGCGCAGACGCGAGCGCGTCGCGCCAAGGGTCACCCGACGGTGCCGACGATGCAGGAGTCGGGCTTCCCCGGCTTCGAGGCGACGACCTGGTACGGCCTCGTCGGTCCGGGCAAGCTGCCGACGCCGATCGCCGAGAAGATCAACCGCGACGTCAACGCCGTGCTCGCCCAGCCCGACGTGCAGGAGCGGATGGACCAGTACGGCGCCGAGGACGGCGGCGGCTCGCGCGAGAAGTTCCAGAAGTTCATCAGCACCGAGATCGCGAAGTGGGCCAAGGTGGTGAAGGACGGGAACGTCAAGATCGACAGCTGAGCCGCGCGCGGCCCGGCCGGATCAGCACGACCCGCGTGGGTCCTGGCCCTGGCGGAACATCATGGTCCGCTGGAAGTGCGCCTGCTGCACCTGTTGGTAGGCGAGCGCGAGCGAGTGCATGCGCTGCGATTCCTCAACCTCGCGCACGCTCGACAGGAGATCGGCGTAGGCGTTGAGTCCTTCAGCCGGCGCGAAGCCGAGATAGGTGCTGGTGGGCTGCGTGCCGCTGCTCTGCTCCCGCCCTCGGCGCGCGTAGCCGCGCGGACTGCCCGCGCACCGCCGCTTCGTCGTTGCGGTGCCGGGGCCTTGAGGCGGTCGGCATAGGCGTCGTACGTTGCGAGCGCGCTGCGATCGACGGACTCGAACGCGACACGGCACAGCCGCTCCGCCGAGTCCAGATCGCCTGCCTGCCGCGCTTGGCGTGCCGCGGCGATCGTGCGACCCATGCGCGCGAGGTCCCACGACGCGTCGGCAACAGCGGTGTCGGCCGGCTGCGCCGTCGCGGCGATCGTCGCCAGCCCGAGGCCGGCCATGAGCACCGTGATTCCGATCCTTCGCATGTCTTCCTCCGAGGATGATGACCGCTCCCCGACGCGAGAGCGATGACGGCGACAGCCGATCGCGCGAAAGGTAGGCCGGCGTGGCGCGGTGTCCTCGCGTCCGCACGAAGTAGCGTGATCCGGCATCGCAGGTGCCGTCGAAGTGCACCGCCTCGAGGCGACAGGACATCGCACGGCCCTTGTTCTGACCGAAAGGTGTCGTAAACAGCGGGCCGGCATTCACGCGGCTTAGCGGTGTTGTGATTCGTTGACAAGCTCCCGTGAAGTCGCAAGCAACTATCAACCCCGACGGCAAGGGTTGTTCGCAATCACCAAATGAAGTCGAGGACCACCACGTCGTGGGTCCGGATGTCGGGTTCTGTCAATTGCCTCTGCGCGCTGTCGACCCCGAACCGCCGGTGGGGCTGTCGAAATGCTCTCCAACAAGCAGACATAGGCGATCGATGCCTCGCGACCCTACGGTTCAGGATCTGGACGGCTGCCGTGCAGCGCCGCTTGGCGGCGATCAGGGTCCGCCCCCTGGCAGCTCAAGGCGATGATTTCGATTGCCGGCCTTGGCGGCTCGCCATCTTTGAACGCCGGCCACAAAATCAGTTTCGGCCCACGCAGTAGAGCCGCCAAGGTTCATCGAACCCCTTGAGTACGTGCTGGCCTCGATCGGCGAAGGCGGTGCTGCCGCCGAGCATCATGTCGCGCACCGTCGATGAGACCCAGAACTCGCCATCGGCGGCCTTCTGTGACACGCGCGTCGCCAGGTTCACCGCGATGCCGGTGATGTCGCCTTCGATGATGCCGATCTCTCCGGCGTGCACGCCTGCGCGGATGGTGACGCCGATGTCGGCCAATGCCTTGAGCATTTCGACGCCGCAGGGCACCGCCTGCGATGGCACGTCGAAGGTGGCCAGCAATCCGTCGCCGGTGCTGCTGACGACCTGCCCGCCATGGCGGCCGACCAGGTCGCGCGTCACCCGGTCGTGCCCCTCCATCGTCTCGCGCCATGCGGTGTCGCCGGCGGCTGCCGCCTGCCTGGTCGAGTTGACGATGTCGGTGCACAGGATGATTGCGAACTTGCGCACGACTGTGTAGGGCACGGGCTGGCCGGTCGCGAACTCGATGTACCGGTCCAGGGTCGTGCGCCAAATGGGCATGCACCAGGCGAAGTGGTCATCGCCGGGGATATCTTCGTAGATGGCACCCGGAATCACCGAGGCCAGCACACGGCCGCCCGCAGCCGGAAGCACCCGGTCGCCTTTGGTGTTCAGCACCAGCGTGCGCGCGCGGATGCGTTCCGGGGCATCTCCGGCATCCAGCCGGACCAGGCTTTCGAACTGCCTGCGGAAATCCCGCGGGCTGGCCGACATCCGGCACAGTCGAGCGATCCAGCGGTTCACGCCTTCGTTGCCGTTCTGGCTGGGCAGCTCGTAGTCGAGCATGAAGGTGTGGTCCTCGCCCCAGGTCTCTGCGATCTTCATGAACCGCTCGCTGATCTCCTTGGTCGTGGTGATCGGCGCATCGCCCTTCTCGAAGCGGGCACGAACCAGGGGTCGGTACTTGTGCGGCACGACGGAGTTGAGCAACCCGACGCTCAACACCCGCTCGGGTTGGTTGGCCGCGAACAGCTGAGCCATCAACCCACCCTCGGAGTTGCCCTGCAGGTGCGCCTGCTGCCAACCCACCGCGTCCATCACGCAGGTGATGTCCTCGATGCGTTCCTCCAGCATGGGCACTTCGTCGAAGCGGTCCGACAGGCCGATGCCGCGCTTGTCGAACATCACGCAGGTCATGAACTTGCC
>JAYTHL010000305.1:0-4365 GCA_043732605.1 Rhizobacter sp.
GTGCTGTCGGTGGTCGTGGTCTCGATCGTCGTGCACGGCGTCTCGGTGACGCCGCTGATGAAGCTCTACGAGCTGCGCAAGCCCCGAGCCGTCAAGGCATGAGAGTGCGCGCGTCGTCGTCGCCGGCATTCGGCGATGCGTGGTTCGCCGCTCGCGCCTGGCACGCGTTCCCGTTCCAGCGCGAGGTCTGGGCGGCGATGGCGTCGGGCCGCAGCGGCCTGCTGCACGCGACGACCGGCTCGGGCAAGACCTACGCGGTGTGGTTCGGTGCGATCGAGCGCGCGCGGGTCGTTGGCGCGCCGGCGCACTCTGTGGCCGCGAGAGCGACCGCGCCGCCGCTCGGCGTTCTCTGGCTCACGCCGATGCGCGCGCTGGCGGCCGACTCTGCGCGCGCGATGAAGGCGCCGATCGACGACCTCGGCTTGTCGTGGACCGTCGGCATCCGCACCGGCGACACGCCGTCGGCCGAGCGCGCGAAGCAGGACCGGCGCTTCCCGACCGCGCTCGTCACGACGCCCGAATCGCTCAGCCTGATGCTGACCCGCGAGGCCGCGCGCGACGAGCTCGCCGGCGTCCACACCGTCGTTGTCGACGAGTGGCACGAGCTGATGGGCAACAAGCGCGGCGTGCAGGTGCAGCTCGCGCTCGCGCGCCTGAAGCGCTGGAACGCCGGCCTCGTCGTCTGGGGCCTGTCGGCCACGCTCGGCAACCTCGACGAGGCGATGCAGGTGCTGCTCGGCCACGACGACGGTCTCGCGGTGCGCGGCCGGATCGAGAAGAACCTCGTCATCGACACCTTGCTGCCCGTCAACCCGGGCCGCTTCTCGTGGGGCGGCCACCTCGGCAAGCAGATGCAGCTGCCGGTGGTCGAGGAGATCGAGCGCTCGTCGACGACGCTGGTCTTCGTCAACATGCGCTCGCAGGCCGAGGCCTGGTACCAGCTGATCCTCGAGCAGCGGCCCGACTGGGCGGGAGTCGTCGCGCTCCACCACGGCTCGCTCGACAAGGAGGTGCGCGGTTGGGTCGAGCTCGGCTTGAAGGAAGGGCGGCTGAAGGCGGTCGTCGCGACCTCGTCGCTCGACCTCGGCGTCGACTTCCTGCCGGTCGAGCGCGTCCTGCAGATCGGCTCGGCCAAAGGCGTCGCGCGCCTGCTGCAGCGGGCCGGGCGCAGCGGCCATGCGCCCGGGCGCGCCAGCCGGATCACGCTCGTGCCGACCAACACGCTCGAGCTCGTCGAGGCGGCCGCGGCACGACGCGCCGCGCTGGCGGGAAAGATCGAGAAGCGATCGACGCCGGACAAGCCATTCGACGTGCTCGTCCAGCACCTCGTCACGATCGCGATCGGCGGCGGCTTCACGGCCGACGCGATGTACGAGGAAGTGAAGGGCGCGTGGGCGTACCGCAAGCTCACTGCCGCCGAGTTCCAGTGGGCGCTCGACTTCGTCGTCAAGGGCGGCGACAGCCTGACCGCGTATCCCGAATACCACCGCGTTGTCGCCGGCGACGACGGCGTCTACCGGGTGCCGAACCGTGTCATCGCGCGGCGCCACAAGCTCAACGTCGGCACGATCGTGAGCGACGGCTCGATGCAGGTGAAGTACCTCACCGGCGGGCGCATCGGCGTCGTCGAGGAAGGTTTCGTCGCGCGCCTGAGGAAGGGCGACTGCTTCGTCTTCGCGGGCCGCACGCTCGAGTTCGTGCGCGCCGAGGAGATGACGGCGTATGTCAAGCGCGCCGATGGCAAGAAGGCGGCGATGATCAGCTGGGCCGGCGCCAAGATGCCGCTCTCGAGCGAGCTCGCGGACTCGGTGATGGACGTACTTGCCGACGCCGCGCAGGGCGACTTCTTCGAGCCGGAGATGGAAGCGGCGCGGCCGATGCTCGAGACGCAGGCGCGTCTCTCGCGCATCCCGACGCCGAAGACGCTGCTGATCGAGCGGCTCGTCTCGCGCGAAGGCCAGCACCTCTTCCTCTATCCGTTCGCCGGTCGCAACGCCCATATCGGCCTCGGCAGCCTGCTCGCGTGGCGGCTCTCGAAGGACGAGCCGAACACCTTCTCGATCGTCATCAACGACTACGGCCTCGAGCTGCTCTCGGCCAAGCCCGTCGATCCGGCGTCGCTGATCGACCAGAGCCTGTTCGAAGAAGGCGACCTGCTGCACGACGTCCTCGCGAGCCTCAACTCGAGCGAGCTCGCGCGCCGGCGCTTTCGCGAGATCGCGCGTGTCTCGGGGCTCATCAGCCAGGGCTTTCCGGGGCAGCCGAAATCGAACCGGCAGCTGCAGGCGTCGAGCTCGCTCTTCTACGAGGTGTTCCGCAAGTACGACGGCGCCAACATGCTGCTCGGCCAGGCCGAGAGCGAGGTGCTGAGCCAGGAGCTCGACATCAAGCGGCTCGCCCAGGTGTTGAAGCGCATGCGCGATCAGCGCGTGGTCTTCGTCGACCTCGCCGTGCCGAGCCCGTTCGCGCTGCCGCTGATGGTCGAGCGATTCCGCGAGAAGCTCTCGACCGAGAAGCTGAAGGACCGGCTCGAGCGGATGCTGAAGGAGATGGAGAAGGAAGCGGAGCGCGAATGACGCGCCCGCGCCAGGGCAAGCGTCAGCGCTGCTCGAGACGCTCGCTCTGCAGGAACAGCAGCACCGCTGCCCAGACCAGCGACGCGAGCAGCCCGATCGCGCCGAGCGCCTTCATCGCCATCGCCCAGCCGCGCGCATGCGCGAGCTGGCCGTAGCGCTCGAACAGGAAGATGAAGTCGTGGAAGCTGTCGGCGCCGGTGCCGCCGCCGATCAGCGGCAGCACCGGATCGAAGGCGTCGTATGCGTAGACCGCCGCGTCGATCAGGCTGAGCGCCAGCCAGGCCGCGCACATCGCGGCGCCGAAGTTGTCGTCGCGGCGGTGCAGCGCGACGGCGCAGGCGAGCGGGATCAGGAGCTGGCCGAGCGTGCCGCCGGCGACGTGCAGCGCCTCGCCGAACGGCATGAAGACGACGTGCCCCGCTTCGTGGAAGAGGATGACCGTCAGGTGCAGGACCGTTGGCGTGTCGGTCATCCTGCCGAACACGATGCTCACGCCCCAGAGCAGCATCAGCCCGAACGCGGCCAGGCGACCGAACCAGGCGACGCGCGGCACGTCGTCGGGCACGAAGAGCAGCCGCTCGCGCAGCGAGACGCGGTCGTCGATGACATCGCAGAGCGACTCCACCCTGGCGATGATCGCTCCAAAGCCGCGACCGTCGACGCGCCGATTCGTGAGCGATCTCGCGGCCAGTGGGCTCTGGCGCGCTTCCTTGCACCACGCGGACGCACCGTGCGCATCCTCCTCGTCTCCGACCTCCACTCCACCTTGCCCCAGCTCGACTGGGTCGTGCGCGTCGCGCCGTCGTTCGACCTCGCGTGCTGGCCGGCGACCAGCTCGACATCAGCTCGACCGTGTCGCTCGACGCGCAGTCGATCGTCGTCCTGCACTACCTCGCGCTGCTGCAGGCCGCTGGCCGGGTCGCGATCGGCTCCGGCAACCACGACCTCACCGGACCCGACGCGCACGGCGAGCAGGCCGCGCTCTGGCTCGCCGAGGCGCGCTGGATCTGGGTCTACCACTGGCCGCCGCTCGGCTCGCCGACCTGCTGGACCGGCAGCCGCAGCCACGGCGACGCCGATCTGAACGTATGGATCGACAAGCACCGGCCCGACATCGTCCTCACCGGCCACGTCCGCGAATCGCCGTTCAAGCGCCAGGGCTCGTCGGCTGATCGCATCGGCACGACCTGGGTCTTCGACGCGGGCCGGCAGATCGGCCCGGTGCCGTGCCGCGTCGAGATCGACCTGGCTGCTGGGACGGCGTCGTGGCGATCGCTGATGGGCGCGCAGAGCCTCGCGCTCGCCGCGGTCGCCGCGGTCGCCGCGCCGGAGCGCTCGGTGTTCCGAGCGCCCGGCCAGGCGCGACGTCAATACTCGGGATCGGGATCGCGCGCCGACCCCGGCCGCGCGCTCGGCGCCTGGCGCTGGCCGAGCTGGCTCCGCACGTCGGAGACCATCGACAGGCCGGGCGTGTCGCCGTACTGATGCTTGAGGTCGGCGAGGTAGGTGGTGACGACGTTCAACCGCTCGGCCAGGCCGATCGCGACCAGGCGGGTGATCGCCGGATCGCTCGCCAGCAGCGCCTGGCCGTCGACGGCCTGGCGCAGCACGCTCGGCTGGATCGCCTCGACGGTGGCGCTGTTCTCGCTGCCGAGCAGCAATGCGATCTCGCCGACGAGGGCGCCCGGCCGCGTGATCGTGTTGACGGGGACGCTGCCCTTCCTGACCTGCAGGGCGCCCGAGACGAGCACCCACAGCGCGCCCGCCGAGCCGCCTTCGGGAACGACGA
>JAYTHL010000306.1:0-4362 GCA_043732605.1 Rhizobacter sp.
GACCATTTCGACCTCACCTTCGAGCTGGAAGATGCGCTGATCAAGGCGCAGAAGACCGAGCTGCTGGCGATCGTGCGCGCCGTCAAGCCCGACGACATGGAGTGCGTCTTCGTGCGCCAGCCGCAGGCGCTCGGCCTCGGCCATGCGGTGCTCTGCGGCCGACAGGTCGTCGGGGACCATCCGTTCGCGGTGATCCTGCCCGACGACCTCATGATCGGCACGCCGCCGGTCCTTGCGCAGATGGTCGAGCAGTTCGACACGCTGCAGGCGTCGATCATCGCCGTGCAGGAAGTGCCGGCCGAGCACACCAAGCGCTACGGCATCGTCGCCGGCAAGGCGGTCGGCGACCGGCTCGTCGACATCGAGAAGATCGTCGAGAAGCCAGCGCCCGACGACGCACCGTCGCGCCTCGGCGTCGCCGGTCGCTACATCCTCACGCCGCGCGTGTTCGAGGAGATCGCGAAGCAGCCGCGCGGCGTCGGCGGCGAGATCCAGCTCACCGACGGCATCGCCGGCCTGCTGAGGAGCGAGAAGGCCTACGCCTACCGCTACGCGGGCAAGCGCTACGACTGCGGCAGCAAGGAAGGCTTCCTGCAGGCCAACGTCGAGCTCGCGCTTGCCAACGCCGAGCTCGGCGCCGATTTCCGGGCCTGGCTGCGCACGCTCAAGCTCTGATCCCGATCCAGCGGCCACTCAGGCCGCGGGACCGGCTGGCGCCGCCTCGGGCTTGCGCCAATTCTTGTCGCTGACGATCTCGGCCACCTGGATCGAGTAGTGGCTGAAGAGTTCGTTGCGGCCAACGGGGATGGTCTTGCGGTGCTGTTCGTGGAGCATCCATGCGCGCAGCGATTCGGCATCGCGCCAGTACGACATCGTCACCACCTTGTCCGGATTCTCGCGGCTCGTGAACGACTCCTTCGAGATGAAGCCGTCGTGCTCGCGCGCGTGCACGAGCAGTTCCCGAACCAGCGCGCCGTTGCGCTCCGCCATTCCGGGCAGCGTCCCGAACTCGATGATGCAGACGAGCATGTCTTCTCCTGCAGGTGGTGCTATGAGGGGGTTTGCGCGCGCAGCGCCTTCTTGTCGATCTTGTTGACCGATGTCTTGGGCAGACCTTCGACCAGCATCAGACGCGCCGGTCGCTTGTAGCGCACGAGGTGGGCCTCGCAATGCGCGAGCAATTCCTCGGCTCCCACCGGGCCGGCGTCGCTGCGTAGGACAACGAAGGCGTGCAGCACCTCGCCACGGTAGCCGTCGGCCATGCCGATCGCCGCCACCTCGCTTACCGCCGGATGGGACTGCAGCACTTCTTCCACCTCGCGCGGGTAGACGTTGTAGCCGCCGATGATGACCATGTCTTTCTTGCGATCGCGGATGTAGAGATAGCCGTCCGTGTCGAATTCGCCGATGTCGCCCGTGTAGAGCCAGCCGTCGCGCAGCGCTTCGGCCGTCTCTTCGGGGCGGTTGCGATAGCCCTGCATGATCTGCGGCCCGCGGGCACGTATCTCGCCGATGGCGTGGACCGGCAACACGCGCAGGCCGGTCTCGGTGTCGACGATCTCGATCCGCGTTGCCGGAAGCGGCCGGCCGACGGAGCCGGCCTTGATCGGCGCCAACGGGCTGTTGTACGACAGCACCGGCCCGGCCTCGGTCTGCCCGTAGCCTTCGAGGATCGCCACCCCCACTGCCTCGTGCCACCGCTCCATCAGCGCCACGGAAAGCGCCGACGCTCCCGAATAGCAGGTGTGCACCGACGACCAGTCGACGCTGTCGAAGCGTGCGTGGTCGAGCAGTCCGGCATAGATCGTCGGGCTGCCCGGGAACACGGTGATGGCATGCCGCTCGATTGCGTCGAACAGGGCGTCGCGCCGATAGGCCGCCAGGATGACGAGCGTGCCGCGACAACGCGCTGCCAGATACAGGCCCATGGCCATGCCGTAGGAGTGAAAGAGCGGCATCGTGCAGAGAATGCGCTCACCGTCGTCGCGAGTCGGCAGCACGGCTTCGCGCTGTGCCACGTTGACGCGCAAGGCGCGATGCAAGAGCTCAACGCCCTTCGGCCGGCCCGAAGTGCCGCCGGTGTACTGGAGCAGGGCGAGCGTGCTGGGGTCGGGCAGCGACAACGCTGCGGGATCGGCTGGCGGCCAAGGTGCGGCACCGGCCGCGCCAGCGGCGGTTTCGGCCAGTCGGCGGGCGCCCGGGCCGACCCACAGCACGGCCGTGCCCATCGCAAGCGTCGTCGGCTCCAGCGCCGCGCGCAAGGAAGGATCGGCGATCACCACGTCGGGCATCGAATCTCGCAGCTCGAAGTCGAGCTCGCGCGCGGTGTGGTCCGGGTTGAGCGGCACCAGCTGGCGGCCCGACGCAAGCACCGCGAAATGCGCGATGCAGGCGTCGAGCGAGTTCGGCAGCAGGGTCGCGATGCGACCGCCGATGCCGCTTGCGCCATCCAGCTCGAGCGCAAAGCTGCGCACCGCCTCGGCGTAGCCGGCATAGTCGATGCTTTCCTCGCCGCAGACCAGCGCTACGGTGCGCGGGCGTGTACGCGCCGCATGGAAGAGAAGATCGACGACCGTGCCGGCGCCAGACGTCTCGATGTCGCTCGCCCGCCGCCCCATGTTCGGCGCCCTCACGCGGGCGCCACGTTGACGATCACGGCCATCGCCGAATCGCCGGCGGCGCAGCCGGTGAAAAGTCCGTTGCCGCCGCCGCGCATCTCGAGCTCCTCGATCAGCTCGATGACTGAGCGCAGGCCGGTCGGCGCCTGCGGGTGGCCCCAAACCAGGGAGCAGCCGAAATTGTTCATCGACGCGACCTCGATGCCGAGCTCGCGCGCCAGCACGATGTCGTTGACGACGAACGGGTTGTGCGTCTTGACGGCATCGAGCTGTTCAGCACGCAGGCCGGCGCGCGCCAGGGCCAGGCGCGCCGCGGGGACGGGGGCGTAGGGCATGAACGCCGGTTCTGCGCGCGCCTGTCCGAAAGCGACGACTCGAACTTCGACGTCCGGGCGCGTGCTCAGCGCGCGCGCGCGTTCTCGAGAGCAAACGAGGATGCCCGCGTTGCCGTCGGCAGGGTGCGTTTGCGCGCCGTAGGTCACGGTGCCGCCAGGCAACACCGGCGCCAGGCGCAGCAGGCCTTCGCGCGTGGTCGCGTGAATGCCTTCGTCGCCTGTCAGCCTGGCCACCGTCTTTTGAAACAAGGCATCGGGCACGTCGAACGGCAGCGTCATGAAGCGCCGGTGAAATGCCGAGTCGTCGGCCAGTGCCTGTTCGTATTGCTGATAGCGCAGCAGCACGACCTCGTGCTGCTCGGCGCTGTCGATGGCGAATCTGGCGGCGACGTTCTCCGCGGTCTGGACCATGGCTTGCGCAGTGGCCGGATCGCGCTCGAAGTTGTCGAGCACCCAGGTTTCGTGCGAACCGGCTCCGCCCAGGCCGAGCGGGTTCGGATAGCAGATCTGAGGGCCGTTGGAGACGCGATCGGCCGTCACCACGAGCGTGCATCTGGAAGCAGCGGCGCTCACCTCGAGCGCCGCCGCAGAAAGACAGCGCACCGAGGTCGCACAGGCCTGCGCGATCGTCGGCCCGGCGATGTGCGGCGCGCCCATCAGCGTGGCGAGCCAGGGCAGGCCATAGAAGGCCCCGCGCTGCGGAACGCTGGTGCCGAGCACGCCGGCATCGATCGCGCCGAGATCGATCCCCTTGTTCGCCAGGGCGCGCCGCGCCGTCCAGGCGGCGAACTCGAGACTGTGCAGATGCGCGAGCCGGCCCTGCCAGCGCGCGAACGGCGTGCTCCAGTAGGCGCCGTACGGGATATAGGCGTCGATCAAGGCGCCAGCCGCCAGTCGGAGGCGACCACGTGGACCATCACACGGGCGCGCCGGTCGAGTCCGTTGTGGTCCTTCGGACCGATGTTGTAGATGCCGTTGGCGCCGACCATTCCCGCCGTGTTGTTCTCGAGCGCGTTCCGCAGCGCGAGTCTGAATTCCTCGCTGCCTGGCTTGGCCTTCTTCAGCGCTTCGCCGGCAGCCTTCTCGAGCAGGAGGTAGCCATCGTAGGCCCAGGTCGCGAACGCATTGACAGGCCCGTTGCCACCGGCCTTCGAATACAGCGCCACGAAATCGGCGGAGACTTTCTTCATCGGGTTGTCGGCGCCGAGATCTTTCCACACCACGACCGGGCCGATCGGTGCCAGGGCGCCTTCCACACCCTTCGCACCGACACGGAGGAAGTCGTCGTTGACGACACCGTGCGTGTGATAAATCGGGCCATTGAAGCCGCGCTCGCGCAGGGTGAGGTGCGGCAGGGCCGCGGCCGTGCCCGTTGCACCAATGAGCATGGCATCGGGCTTGAGCGTGAC
>JAYTHL010000307.1:0-4356 GCA_043732605.1 Rhizobacter sp.
GCTCCCGACCATGCCGGCCCATCTCGTCAAGCTCCACTCCGCCCCAGACCTCGTCGATCAGGTCTACCGCGCCCTGCTCGACGCCATCAGCGACGGCTCGATCGCGCCCGGCGCGCGGCTGACGCAGGAGACCATCGCCGCCGACCTTGCGGTGTCGCGCCAGCCGGTGCTGCAGGCGCTGCGGCTGCTGAAGAAGGACGGCCTCGTCCTCGACGCGCCCGGGCGCGGCGTGCTGGTCGCGCCGCTCGAGCCGAGCTGGATCGCGCAGGTCTACGAAGTGCGCGGCGCGCTCGATGCGCTGGCGGCGCGGCTCGCCGCGGCACGGCACGCGGTGCTCGACCCGAAGCTCGTCGAACGCGGCCGGCGCGCGGCGCGCGGTCGCGACATCCAGGCCATGATCGAAGCCGACATCGCCTTCCACCAGGCGGTCTACGCCGCGTCGGGCAATCCGCTGATCGCCAGGAGCGCCGAGACGCACTGGGTGCACCTGCGCCGCGTCATGGGCGCCGTGCTGCAGCAGTCGCCGCAGCGCGAGGCGCTCTGGGACGAGCACGAGGCGATCGCCCGTGCCATCGCCAAGGGCGACGCCGAGCGCGCCGCTCACCTCATCGATCACCACGGCCGCCGGGCCAGCGCCAATCTCCAGACGCGGCTGGCCGACGTTCTCACCCGCCCCTCGAAAGGACACGCATGAAACTCACCGCAGCGCAACGCGAGCAGTTCGACCGCGACGGCTACCTCTTCTTCCCCAGCCTCTTCACGCCCGAGGAAACGCGCACGCTCAACGAGGCCGTGCCCGCGCTCTACAGCCGGCGCGAGGCCTTCAACGTGCGCGAGAAGGGCAAGGAGGCGGTGCGCACGAACTTCGCCGCGCATCTCTACAGCGAGCCGTTCGCCAGGCTCGCGCGCCACCCTCGCATGGTCGGGCCGGTGCAGGAGCTGATCGGCGAAGAGCTCTACATGCACCAGTTCAAGATCAACGGCAAACAGGCCTTCGACGGCGACGTCTGGCAATGGCACCAGGACTACGGCACCTGGAAGAACGACGACCTGATGCCGGCCGAGCGGGCGATGAACGTCGCCATCTTCCTCGACGACGTCAACGAGTTCAACGGGCCGTTGATGTTCATCCCCGGCAGCCACAAGCGCGGCGTCGTCGACGCGAAGCACGACCTGACGACGACGAGCTATCCGCTCTGGACGATCGACAACGCCCTCATCGCGCAGCTGGTCGAGCGCGCGGGCAGCAAGGACGGCGGCATCGTCTCGCCGCACGGCCCAGCCGGATCGATGATCGTGTTCCACGGCTGCCTGGTGCATGCCTCGGGCTCCAACCTCTCGCCCTGGAACCGGGTCAGCGTCTATCTGAGCCTGTGCGCGGTCAGCAACCACATCCGCCGCTTCAAGCGGCCCGAATACATCGCGCACCGCGACTTCACGCCGATCGATTGCCTGGCAGACGACTGCCTGCTCAAGGACTATCCGGTCGACATGCCGTGGCTCAAGGGCATGCCGGCGAGCGCCCTCGAGACCTCGCTCGACGAGCTGACGTTCGCGGCCTGAGCGCGGGACTCCCATGAGCCTCCACGCACAGCTGCGGCAGCGCGCCGCCGACGGCAACCCCATCCGCATCGGCCTGATCGGCGCCGGCAAGTTCGGCTCGATGTACCTCGCGCAGATCCCGCGCACGCCGGGCGTTCACCTCGTCGGCATCGCCGACCTCTCGCCTGACGGCGCACGGCGCAATCTCGCCCGCGTCGGCTGGAGCGACGAGCGGGCGCGCGCCGCGAGCCTCGACGCGGCCGTCGCGAGCGGCGCGACGCACATCGGCGAAGACTGGCGCGCGCTCGTCTCGCATCCGGCGATCGACATCGTCGTCGAGTGCACGGGGCACCCGATCGCGGCCGTCGAGCATTGCCTCGCCGCCTATGCGCACGGCAAGCACGTCGTCAACGTCACCGTCGAGGCCGATGCCTTCTGCGGCCCCCTGCTCGCGCGCAAGGCGGCCGAGGCCGGCGTGATCTATTCGCTCGCCTTCGGCGACCAGCCCGCGCTGATCTGCGACCTGGTCGACTGGGCGCGCACCTGCGGCTTCCCGGTGACGGCCGCGGGCCGCGGCCACAAGTGGCTGCCGCACTTCAGCGAGTCGACGCCCGAGACCGTCTGGGGCAACTACGGCCTCACGCCCGAGCAGGCCGAGCGCGGCGGCCTCAATCCGAAGATGTTCAACAGCTTTCTCGACGGCTCGAAGCCCTCGATCGAATCGACCGCCGTCGCCAACGCGACCGGGCTCACGGTGCCGAGCAACGGCCTGCTCTATCCGCCGGCGAGCGTCGAGGACATCCCGTTCGTGACCCGGCCGATCAGCGAGGGAGGCGTGCTCGAGAGGAAGGGCATGGTCGAGGTGATCTCGTCGCTCGAAGCGAACGGCCGCAAGATCCCGTACGACATCCGCATGGGCGTGTGGGTCACGGTCGAAGGCGAGACCGAGTACATCCGCAACTGCTTCGAGGAATACAACGCCCACACCGATCCGAGCGGCCGCTACTTCACGCTCTACAAGCGCTGGCACCTGATCGGCCTCGAGGTCGGCATGTCGGTGGCGAGCGTCGCGCTGCGTGGCGAAGCGACGGGCGTCGCGACGTGCTGGAACGCGGACGTCGTCGCGACCGCCAAGCGCGACCTCGAGCCGGGCGAGATGCTCGACGGCGAAGGCGGCTACACGGTGTGGGGAAAGCTGCTGCCGAGCGAGACCTCGATACGGCAAGGCGGCTTGCCGCTCGGCCTCGCCCACGACGTCAAGGTCGTGCGCGCGGTGAAGAAGGGGCAGAGCCTGAGCTGGTCGGATGTCGCGATGGACACGTCGACATCGGCCTACAAGACGCGGCGCGAGATGGAGTCGCTCTTCGCCGCGCCGATGCTGAAGACGGCGTGATCGCACGCTCATGATCGACCTCGTCTTTCGCGACGCGCTCGTCGTCGACGGCACCGGCGCCGATCCGGTGCGCGGCGATGTCGCCGTCGACGCCGGCCGCGTCGTCGGCGTCGGCCCGCATCTCGAGGTCGCGGCCGCGCGCTCGGTCGACGCGAACGGCCTCGCGCTGATGCCCGGCATCGTCGACAGCCACACCCACTTCGACGCCCAGATCACATGGGACCCGACGGTGCGACCGTCGCCCGCGCTCGGCGTGACGACGGCGGTGATCGGCAACTGCGGCTTCACGATCGCGCCGTGCCGGCCGGCCGATCGCGAGCTGACGATGAGGAATCTCACGCAGGTCGAGGGCATGTCGATCGACGCACTGCGGGCCGGCATCGACTGGGGCTTCGAGACCTTCCCCGAGTACATGGCGCAGCTGAAGGCGCGCGGCAGCGCGGTCAACATCGCGGCCTACGTGGGCCACTCGTCCGTGCGCACCTACGTGATGGGCGGCGACGCCGCCAGGCGCGCCGCGACCGCCGACGAGATCGCGCAGATGCAGGCGATCGTGCGGGACGCCATGGCGCACGGCGCCGTCGGCTTCGCGAGCAGCACCAGCCCGGCACACAACGGTGAAGGCGGACTGCCGATGCCGTCGCGGCTCGCATCGGACGAGGAAATGGCGGCGCTCGTCGGCGCGATGGGCGAGGGCGGACGCGGCGTTTACATGCTGACCAAGGGCGGCCACACGCCGGTGCCCTTCCTCGAGTCGCTGGCGGCGGCGACGGGCAGGCCGGTGATGGTCGCGGCACTGCTGCACAACAGCGTGAATCCGGCCGCGGTGTTCGCCGACCTCGACGCGATCGCCGCCGCCAACGCGCGCGGCCATCGCATGCTCGGGCAGGTCTCGTGCTGCCCGCTGACGATGGACTTCACGCTCGCGTCGCCGTATCCGGTCGAGGGACTGGTGAGCTGGAAGCCGGCGCTCGGCCTGTCGGGCGAAGCGCTGAAGCGCGTCCTCGCCGATCCCGCGTTCCGCAACGCGGTGCGAGCCGAGTTGGGCACGGCGACGACGTTTCGCCTCTTCAACAGCGAGTGGGACAAGGTGCACGTCGTCGAGGTCGCGCGAGCGGAAAACGCGCGCCACGAGCAGCGCAGCATCGCCGACATCGCGCGCGACGACGGTCGCGATCCGCTCGACGCGATGCTCGACCTCGCGGTCGACGAAGACCTGCGCACCGTGTTTACGGCGCAGCTTCTCAACACCGACGAAGACGCCGTCGGCCGCATGCTCAACCATCCGCACAGCATCGTCAGCTTGAGCGATGCCGGCGCCCACCTCACGTTCTTCAACGACGCCGGCTTCGGCCTGCACCTGATCGGCCACTGGTCACGCGAGCTCGGCGCGATGAGCCTGGCGGAAGCGGTGCGGCGGC
>JAYTHL010000308.1:0-4343 GCA_043732605.1 Rhizobacter sp.
CCGGCCGGGCCCGCTGTCGCAAGAAGAACGTCGCCGAGCGCCCCCGGGAGAACGAGGGAGGGAGGAGGGAGGAGAAGAACCTCCCGGGGATTCCAGCCGGCAATGCCGACCGGCTCCGCGACGAAAACCGTTTCGCTGCGCCGGAGCGGGTCGCAGCCCCGACCAAGGGCCGCGACAGGCCGCCATCGGCACGTCGAACACATATGACGCGGTTCATTCGGCGGAGTTCCGCAAACGGGGCAAATCAGTCATGCGAGCCTGCTTCGTCGTTTCTGTCACCATCTTCGTACGCAAGCGGCGGCCGGCGGATGACCCGCGGACGCGCGCTGGCATGCATCTCGCGCCGTCGCTTCGGCGTATCGAGCGAGCGGCCACGTTAGCCGTTCTGCCGTCCCGATGCCCGGCCCGGCCGAACGCGGGCGCCCGCGCGAAGCCGGCGTCACGGCCAACGACTAAACTCCACCGCCTGCAAGGCACCCACTTCATGCTGTATCCCGAACTCTTCAAACAACTCGAAGCCGTTCGCTGGAACATGGACGTCGACATCCCCTGGGACCAGTTCGACTCCGCCAAGCTCACCCAGGAGCAGGCCCAGACGATCAAGATGAAAGCCATCACCGAGTGGGCGGCGTTGCCGGCGACCGAGATGTTCCTGCGCGACAACCGCGACGACAGCGACTTCTCCGCGTTCATGAGCGTCTGGTTCTTCGAGGAGCAGAAGCATTCGCTTGTGCTGATGGAGTACCTGCGCCGCTTCCGTCCCGATCTCGTGCCGACCGAGGCCGAGCTGCACGCGATCCGCTTCGATTTCGATCCGGCGCCGGCGCTCGAGACGCTGATGCTCCACTTCTGCGGCGAGATCCGCCTCAACCACTGGTATCGCCGCGCCGCCGAATGGCACGACGAGCCGGTGATCAAGGCGATCTACGAGACGCTCGCCCGCGACGAGGCGCGCCACGGCGGCGCTTACCTGCGCTACATGAAGCGGGCGATGGTGAAGTTCGGCGACGAGGCGCGCGCCGCCTTCGCCAAGGTCGGCGTGCTGATGGCGAGCGCGCGGCGCACGGCGCAGGCGCTGCATCCGACCAACCTGCACGTCAACGCACGGCTCTTCCCGCGCGACACGATCCAGAGCCGCTTGCCGAATCCGGAATGGCTCGAACGCTGGCTCGACACGCAGATCCAGTTCGACAGCGTCTGGGAAGGCAAGGTCGTCGACCGCATCCTGCACAACCTCGGGCTGCTGCTCGAGCGCAGCTTCGCGAGCGTCCAGGAGCTGAACCGGTATCGCAAGGAAATCACCGCAGCCGTGGCCGCTGCCGCTGCCGCCGCAGCGATCAGCGCCGCCGTTCCTCCCGAGCCGGGCGTCCAGCCCGCCTGACCGCTGTCGGCGTCGCCGCGACGCGCGGCGACAATGGCCGATGCTTCCGGATTTCGTCGCCAAGCTATGCGCTCGCGCCGAGTTGCCGCCGCGCCTGGCGGCGCTGCCGCGGCCGGTGGTCTTCACCAACGGCGTCTTCGACATCCTCCATCGCGGCCACGTCACCTACCTCGCGCAGGCACGCGCGCTCGGCGCGAGCCTGGTGATCGGCCTCAACAGCGACAGCTCGGCGCGCGCGCTCGGCAAGGCGCCGGACCGGCCGCTCAACAGCGAAGGCGACCGGGCCTGCGTCCTCGCCGCGCTCGAGAGCGTGAGCCTGGTGACGCTCTTCGACGAGACGACGCCGATCGCCTTGCTGAAGCTCGTGCGGCCCGAGCGTTACGTCAAGGGCGGCGACTACGACATCGAGACGCTGGCCGAGACCGAGCTGGTGCGCAGCTGGGGCGGCGACGCGACGGCGCTGCCGTTCGTCGACGGCTATTCGACGACATCGCTGGTCGAGCGCATCCGGCGCTGAGCGGAGCGCTCAGTCTTTCGCCTGTCTCTCGTCCTCGGTTGCGATCACGGTCGATGGCGTCCGGTCGCGACGCACAGGAAACGCGACCGCGCGCTCGACCCAGATCTTCATCCGGAGCGACTCCGGAGCGCGCTCCTTGCCCAGATGCACGAGCAGCGCCTCCGCAGTGATGTAGGGCTCGGGCGGCCGGCCGGCGCGGCACGTGCCGTCGGGATACGCGATGAAGAGCGCGCCGTCGCTCGCCGTGAAGCCGACGATCGCGCGGACGTCGGCGAGGCGGATCCAGCGCTGCCCGTCGGCATCCTCGATCACGCTCACCGACCGGCCGCGGTACGCGTAGTGGCGGCCCTCGACGTCGCGCCAGTTCGCGTGGCGCATCGCGCGGAACGCCGACGCGGTCAACTCGATCAGCGGCCGCGCGAACGCCACGCCGAAGAGCGGCGCCACGAAGACGAGCCCGGCCGTGCCGAACAGCCGCCACGCGCCCCACGTCGCGGCGGCACAGGCCGCGACGCGCAACGTGATCGACACGACGCCGAGACTCACGTCGTCCGATTGACGAGGAGGATGCCCGCGGCGACGGTCGCGAGCGCGATCAGCAATCGCGTCGTCACCGGCTCGCCGAGCAGCAACGCGCCGAGCACCAGACCGAACACCGGCGTCAGCATCGTGAACGAGGCGAGCCGCGTCGCCGGGTAGTGGCGGATCAGCCAGAACCACACCAGGTAGCTCGCGAAGCTGACGACGACGGTCTGGAAGGCGATCGAGCTCCACGCGAGCGGCGAGACGTCGAAGTGCAGCGGCGCGGCGCCGACGGCGGCCGCGGCGAGCAGCAGCGCGCCCGAGATGGCGAGCTGATAGAAGAGTGTCTTCTCGGCCGAGGCCTGGCCGAGCGCCGAGCCTCGGATCGCGAGCGTCGTCGCGCCCCAGAGCACGCCGGCGAGCACGCCGAGGCCGTCGCCGAGCGACTGCCGCGGCCCGGCCGCGGGGCGCGAGAAGCCTTCCGCGAACGCCCACGCGACGCCCGCGAACGCGACCAGCAGACCCGCGATCTGCAGCTGTACGAGCCGCTCCGAGCGTGCGATCAACGGCATGCCGAGCGCGACGACGAAAGGCGAGATGTAGATGAACACGACCATGCGCGACGCGGTCGTGTACTGCAGGCCGATGAAGATGCAGAAGAACTCGGCCGCGAACAGCGCGCCGGCCAGCAATCCGCCGCGCAGCGTGCCGTCGCGGGCGAAAAGCGGGATGCCGCGCGATCGCGCCCAGAGCCAGACGAGGATCGCCGCACCCGACGACCGCAGCGCCGCTTGCCAGAGGGCGGGCACCTCGGCGAGCGCTGCCTTGGCCGCCACCTGGTTCAGGCCCCAGAGAAAGCAGCAGAGCACGAGCAGCAGCACGGCGAGTGCATCGAGGCGAGTCTTGCGCTCGGTCATCGTCGCGATCCTAGAGGCGGCGCGCCGTCAGGCGCGACACCGCATCGCAGACCATCGCGGCGAGCAGGCCGGCGACGAGCCCGCTCGCATGCGAGAACGGCGCGGTCGCGATGTCCCAGCCCGGTGGATAGCGCAGCGCCGGCCCCCACGGCGACTCGCTCACCACCTTGACGACGACGCCGGCCAGCGTCAGCGCACCGATCGTGCGACGCGCGCCGCGACCGTCGACGATCAGCTGCCACGACACGCACGCGACGCCGGCGTGGAGCACGCCCGAGAGGCCGCCGTAGTGGAGCAGGTCGGGCCGCGCGAGCAGGCCGAGCTGGGTGAGCGGGATGGCGACGAGCCAGGCGGCGACGGTGCGTATCGGCACCTGCGCGATCCGGCCGAGCAGGCCGACCAGCGCCGCGCCCGCGAGGTTCGCCGCCAGGTGCATCGCGCTGTAGTGGACGACGACCGCGCTGACGGCGCGCCACGGCTCGCGTGCGACGAGAGACGGCTGCCAGTCGAGCTGCAGCGGATCGACGCGAAATCCGAGCAAGGCAGCGGCCGACAGCGCGGCCGCGAGCGCGAGCCAGAGAACGCCGCGCCCTGATGCCGGGCGTTGGCCAGCGGACGGAGCGACCGTCGGGCTCAGGAGAACACGGCGTGCCAGAGGGCGAGCACGGCGCTGCTTTGCGCCGTCATCGCCTCGGGCTGCAGCTGTGTCGGCTGCTCGTCGAGCCTGGCGCGATGCTGGACGCGGCGCAGCTCGCGGTAGGCATCCGCCGCCGCAGTGCCGACACCCGCCGGCAGCAGCGTTGCAGCCTCGGCACGCTGCAGCAGCGCGATGTTGCCGACGTCGTCGATCAGCTCCGGGCGCTGCGCACCGTGGCCGAGCACCAGCGCCTGGACCGCGAACTCGACGTCGATCATGCCGCCGGGGCTGTGCTTGAGATCGAAGCTGCCGGCCTTGACGCGATGCGCGGCGCGCACCTTCTCGCGCATCGCGCGCACCTCGTCGAGC
>JAYTHL010000309.1:0-4343 GCA_043732605.1 Rhizobacter sp.
GCGATCGAGGCCGCGCTCCTGCACGCGACGCAGACGCCGTGGCTGATGCTGCTCTACATCAACATCATCCAGATCTTTCTCGGCATCTTCCTCGACATGGCGGCCCACATCCTGATCACGACGCCGCTCTTCCTGCCGCTCGCGATCCAGATGGGCGTCGGCCCTGTGCAATTCGGGATGATGCTGCTGCTCAACTGCGCGCTCGGCCTGGTTCATCCGCCGGTCGGCACGGTGCAGTTCGTCGGCTGCGCGATCGGCGGCATCTCGATCGGCCAGGCGACGCGCACGGCCTGGCCGTACTACCTCGCGATCTGGGTCGCGATCAACCTCGTCACCTACGTCACCGTGTTCTCGACCTGGCTGCCCTCGCTCATCACCGGACACCCGGTGTATTGAGGCGGGCGCGGCGAGACACGCCAACCCCGCATTCGAGGAGAGCGACATGAGCGACATCACCATCGCAACGCGGCTCGTCGTCGGCATCGCCCTCGCGGCCATCGCCGCGACCGGCCACGCGGCCACCTGGGTCTACGTCTCGAACGCCGACAGCCAGGAGATCTCGGTCCTGCAGCTCGACCGCGCGAGCGGCGCGCTCACCGCGGTCGACACCGTCGCCGTCGGCGGCACCGTCATGCCGATGGCGATCAGCCCGGACAAGCGCGTGCTCTACGCGGCCCTGCGCTCGCAGCCCTACCGCGTCGTCAGCTTCGCGATCGATCCGGCGACCGGCAAGCTGAAGAAGCTCGGCGAGGCGGCGCTCGCCGACAGCATGGCCAACATCGACGTCGACCGGAGCGGCCGCTGGCTCTTCGCCGCCTCGTACGGCGGGAACAAGATCACCGTCAACGCGATCGACAAGGACGGTCTCGTCGGCGCGGTCCAGCAGCTGATCCCGACGAAACCGAACGCGCACGCGATCCACGCCGATGCGGCGAACCGCTTCGTCTTCGCGACCAGCCTGGGCGGCGACAACCTCTCCGCGTGGCGCTTCGATGCGGCCACCGGCATACTGAGCGCGAACGATCCGGCGCTGACCACGGCGCCGGCGAAGTCCGGTCCGCGCCACTTCGTCTGGGACGCGGCGCACAAGCGCGCCTACCTGCTGGGCGAGCTCGACGGCTCGCTCGCCGTGTACGACTACGACGCCGCGCGCGGCGCGCTGCGCGAGGTCCAGCGCACGACCTCGCTGCCGGCCGGCTTCGCCGGCAAGCCCTGGGCCGCCGACCTGCACCTCGCGCCCGACGGCCGCCATTTCTACGCCTCCGAGCGCACGTCGAGCACGATCGCCGTGTACGAGGTCGACGCCGCGAGCGGGCAGCTGAAGACGCTCGCCAGCGTGCCGACCGAGAAGACGCCGCGCGGCTTCGCGATCGATCCGTCGGGCCGCTGGCTCGTCGCGTCGGGACAGGATTCGCACGCGATCGCCGTCTATGCGATCGATCCCAGCAGCGGCGCGCTCGCGCCGCTGCAGCGCTACGCCGTCGGCAAGAATCCGAACTGGATCGAGATCGTCGATCTGCCCTGACCCTTGCCGATGAGCCTTCCACCAGCGACCACCGTCGCCTACGTCGCCTACGTCGCCTACGTCGCCAACGCCGACAGCCACGACATCACGGTGCTCGCGCTCGACGCGGTCCGCGGCGAGCTGACCGAGATCGAGCGCTTCGCCGTTGGCGGCACGGTCATGCCGCTCGCCGTGAGCCCTGACAGGCGCGTGCTCTATGCATCGATCCGCTCGGCGCCGTTTCGCGTCCTGAGCCTGGCGATCGACGCCGCGAGCGGACGCCTCGCCGAGATCGGCAGCGCGCCGCTGCCGGCTAGCATGTGCTGGATCTCGGCCGATGGCAGCGGCCGCTTCCTGCTGTCGGCGTCGTACGGATCGAGCCTCGTCGCCGTCAGCCCGATCGGCGCCGACGGCGTTGCCGGCGCGGCGCAGCAGACCCTGGCCACCGAGGCCAACGCGCACTCGATCCGCACCGATCCATCGAATCGCTTCGCGCTCGCCGCCTGCCTGGGCGGCGGCGTCGTGCGGCAGATGCGCTTCGATCCGGCCAGCGGCCGGCTCGACGCCAACGAGCCGCCGAACTGGCCGGTCCGGGCCGGTGCCGGGCCGCGTCACTTCGTCTTCCATCCGACGCTCTCGCTCGTCTACCTGCTCAACGAGCTCGACGCCTCGGTCGACGTGCTTGCCTTCGATCGCGAGCGCGGCGTCCTCGGCAGCGCCGGACTGGCGAGCGCGAGTGCGTTGCCGGCCGGCTTCGACGCCGGCGCGCCGTGGGCGGCCGACCTGCACATCACGCCCGACGGCCGCTTCCTGTACGCGAGCGAGCGCCGCTCGAGCACTCTCGCCGCGTTCGCGGTCGATGCGGTCAACGGCGCGCTGACGCCGATCGGAACGCTCGCGACCGAAACCGAGCCGCGCGGCTTCGCGATCACGCCGGACGGGCGCTTCCTGATCGCCGTGGGCCAGCTCTCGCACCGGCTCAGCCGCTACGCCATCGACCCCGCCACCGGCGCTCTGACCAAGCTCGGCGACCAGGCCGTCGGTACCAATCCGAACTGGGTCGAGATCGTCGAGCTGCCGCGGTGAGCGCCGTCAGGGTCGCCCTCGCGGGCCTGATCGCGCTTGCTGTCGCGATGGGCATCGGCCGCTTCGCGTTCACGCCGATCCTGCCGATGATGCTGCACGACGGCGTCGTCGATCTGCACGCGGCGAGCTGGCTCGCAAGCGCGAACTACCTCGGCTATCTGAGCGGCGCCGTGCTGTGCACGCTGCAGCCGCGGATCTGGGCCCGGCTGCCGGGCTTGCCGGCGGTCAATGCGCCGTTGATGACCCGCATCGGCCTCGTCGCCACGACCGTGCTGACGCTGGCGATGGCGCTGCCCGCGCCGCTGGCCTGGCCGGTGCTGCGCTTCGCCGCCGGCATCGCGAGCGCGCTCGTCTTCGTCTATTCGTCGGGCTGGTGCCTGACGCAGATCGCCGCGCGCGGCGAAGCGGCGCTTGGCGGATTGATGTTCGCCGGGCCGGGCATCGGCATCGTCGCGAGCGGTCTGCTGGCGAGCGCGATGGTCGCGTTGCAGTGGCGCGCCATCGCGGCGTGGGTCGTCTTCGCGGGGCTGGCGCTGGCGCTCTCGGCAGCGGTGTGGCGCGTGTTCCGGCCCGGCGCAATCGGAGTGCTGCCAGCCGCCGCGACGACGGGCTCGGCCGCGCCGAGCCTGGCGCCCGGGTCGGCATCGACCGTCGATGCCGCCGCGTCATCCGTGCCTACGCACTCACGCGCCGAAGTCGCGACCCTCGCGGTCGCCTACGGCCTGGCCGGTTTCGGCTACATCGTCACCGCGACGTTCTTGCCGGTCATCGCCCGCGGCGTCTTGCCGAACTCGGCATGGCTCGACCTGTTCTGGCCGATCTTCGGTGCGGGCGTGATCCTCGGCGCGCTGCTCGCGACGCGCGTCCGCGTGTCCGGCGACTTGCGGCTCGTGCTGGCCGGTGCCTACGTGATCCAGGCGATCGGCATCGGCATCGGCCTCCTGGCGCCGACCACGGCCGGCTTCGCGATTGGCAGCTTCCTGCTCGGGCTGCCGTTCACGGCGATCACCTACTTCGCGATGCAGGAAGTCCGGCGGCTCAGGCCGGCGCAGCTGTCGAGCACCACGGGGCTGGTCACCGCCACTTGGAGTCTGGGCCAGACGCTCGGCCCGCCGGTGGTCGCCGTGCTGCTCGGGCGGATCGCCGACGTCGGCAGCGCGTTCACCTTGTCGCTCGTGGCTGCGGCGGCTGTGCTGCTGGTCGGCGCGCTCGTCTTCTTCGCGGCGTCGCGCGTGTGGCCCAACCTCCGCCTGCCCGCCGGAGCGGACTGAGCGCTCTCAGTCGCGGCCGAGGCCACCGTACTGGGTTTCGGCGAACTGCCACGCGTCTTCGCGGGACGCGAAGAGTTGCTCGCCCAGGCTCTTCGCCGAGCCGTTGCCGCGTCCGCCGTCGCCGCTCAACAGGACGCCGGCCTTCCAGCCGGAGTCGCCCCAGGGCTCGACGATCGGAGTCGCCTGATAGCCCTCGTCGGGCGCAAACGAAAGGTCAGACATGGGATGGTCCCTCGCCAGGCTGTTGATATTCGAACGAAGCGAGCGCTAGCTCGACCGGAATGAGCTCCTCGGCGATCCGGTTGATCCGGGAACTGTCCCAGACCGGTTCCGCGTAGGCGGCGTCGAGCTCGGTGCGCAGGTGCTGGTACCTGCCGTTCAACTCATCCAGTTCCATTCGTTGGGACTCCCAGAGATAGATTTGCTGTGCTGCAGCATGACGGCAACCGACGTGCCGATCAACCCCCTGAGTGCCGGGTGCG
>JAYTHL010000310.1:0-13520 GCA_043732605.1 Rhizobacter sp.
GGGCGCGTCGACGCGGACGTCGAGCTGGATGCGCGGCGGCCCGGCCGGTGCGCCGGCCGCGTCGTCGCCATCGACGACGATCGTGCCTTCGCCGCGGTAGAAGACGCGGTTCAGCGACTGGCCCTTGGCCTGCTTCCAGTAGTCGCGGTAGTTTTGCCAGTCGCCGTCGCGCTCGATGTCGACGGCGCTGCTCGCGACCGTGGGAGCGTTGCCTGATTGCTCGAAGGTGACGACCACGATCTCGCCGTCGCGTGACGAGGTCGCACCGCGCTTGCCGACGCTCGCGCGCCACTTGCCCGCGAGGTTCGGGCCCTTGCTTTCCTGCCAGCGCCACGCGGCGACGCCGGCGCCGAGGGTGACGGCGACGAGGCCTGCGACGGCGAGCCGGCGGCCGGTCGATGCCGCGCCCGGCGAGGCGTCGGCCGCGACGAGCATCGACGGCGCAGTCACCGGCGGCGTGGCCGCGACCCGATCCACGACACCCATCGCGCGCAGATCGTCTGCGAGTCGGGCCACGTCCTCGCGCCAGTCGTAGGCCCGCAGGCGCCGCCACGTGCGCTCCGACAGCTGGTCGAACGGCGGCGGCAGGCTCGACTCGGGCGGCGTCTGCGTCACGCCGTCGCACATCAGCGGGATGACATGCGCATTGGCGGCGACAGCCGTTGCGAGCTCGTCGCGCACCGGGTCGTCATCGCGCTCGATGCAAAGCTTGCCGGCGCCGTCGAGCGCGCCGAGATAGTGGGGCGTGACGAGCACGAGCAGGATCGGCGCGTCGCTCAGCGTGCGCGCGATCTCGTCGCGCCAGCGCGAGCCGGCGGCCAGGTCTTCCTTGTCGAGGAACACCTGGGCCTGGCCGAACAGGTCGTCGAGGTCGCGTGCCAGCGCGGTCGCCTTGTCGGCGCCGTCGCTGCTGCGGTAGCTGATGAAGATGCGCGTGGTCATCGCGGCGCCATCGAAGCGCTTACCCGGATTCGCAAGTGTGGCGTGTTCTGCGACAGTCCGTCGACCCCTGCGGGGCGTCTTCTCCGCAGATCTGATGCAAAGGATTGGGCTGATGAGCGAACGACGATCGGTTCTCGTGATCGGCGCCGGCGATGCCACCGGCGGCGCGATCGCGCGCCGTTTCGCGCGCGAAGGCCTGGTCGCGTGCGTCACGCGGCGCACGCTCGACAAGCTCGAGCCGCTGGTCGAGCAGATCCGCGCCGAGGGCGGCGACGCGCATGGCTTCGCGTCGGATGCGAGGAAGGAAGTCGACGTCGAGACGCTGGTCGCGCACGTCGAGCGCGAGATCGCGCCGATCGAGGTCGCGATCTTCAACATCGGCGCCAACGTGCGCTTCGACGTCATCGACACGACCGAGCGCGTCTACCGCAAGGTCTGGGAGATGGCTGCGCTTGCCGGCTTTCTCGTCGGCCGCGAGGTCGCCAAGGCGATGCTGCCGCGCGGCCGCGGCACGATCCTCTTCACCGGCGCGACGGCGAGCCTGCGCGGCTCGGCCGGCTTCTCGGCCTTCGCCGGCGCCAAGCACGCGCTGCGGGCGCTGGCGCAGAGCATGGCGCGCGAGCTCGGGCCGAAGGGCATCCACGTGGCGCACATCGTCATCGACGGTGCGATTGACACGCAGTTCATCGCCGAGAACTTTCCCGAGCGATACGCGTTGAAGGACCAGGACGGCATCGTCGACCCGGAGGCGATCGCCGAGAGCTACTGGAACCTGCACCGCCAGTCGAGAAGCGCGTGGACGCACGAGCTCGACCTCAGGCCCTGGATGGAGAAATGGTGACGACATGAGCGACACGACGAGCAAGAGAACGATCGAGTACTTCTTCGACGTCGGCAGCCCGACCTCGTATCTCGCCTGGACGCAGCTTGCGAAGATCGTCGCCGAGACCGGCGCCGAGGTCGTCTGGCGGCCGATGCTGCTCGGCGGCGTCTTCAAGGCGACGGGCAACGCCAGCCCGGTCAGCGTGCCGGCAAAAGGCCGCTGGATGAACGACGACATCCGCCGCTGGGCCGCGCACTACGGCGTGCCCTTCCGCTTCAATCCGCACTTCCCGATCAACACGCTGACGCTGATGCGTGGCGCGACCGGCCTGCAGATGCGCGAGCCCGGCGAGTTCATGCGCTACCTCGACGTCGTCGAGCGCAGCATGTGGGAGACGCCGAAGAACCTCGGCGATCCGGCCGTGCTCGCCGCGACGCTGACCGAGGCCGGCATCGACGCCGAGGCGTTCGCAGCGCTCGTCGCCGATCCGGAAGTGAAGGCGCGGCTGGTCGCGACGACCGAGGAAGCGGTGAGCCGCGGCGTCTTCGGCGCACCGACCTTCTTCGTCGGCGATGCGATGTTCTTCGGCCAGGATCGGCTCGATTTCGTGCGCGACGCGCTGATGCGCTAAAGGTCCGTGCGCAGCTTCCAGATCTCGGGGAAGAGGACGACGTCGAGCATCTTTCTCAGGTAGCTGACGCCGCCGGTGCCGCCGGTGCCGCGCTTGAAGCCGATGACGCGCTCGACCGTCGTCACGTGGCGGAAGCGCCAGAGGCGGAACGTGTCTTCCAGGTCGGTGAGTTCTTCGCCGAGCTGATAGAGGTCCCAGTACGCCTCGGGGTCGCGATAGACGACGAGCCACGCCGCCCCGACCGCGTCGCTCGCGACATACGGTTGCGACCAGTCGCGTTCCACGTATTCCGGCGGTACCGGCAGGCCGCGCCGCGCGAGCAGGCGCAGCGACTCGTCGTAGAGCGACGGCGCGTCGTGCAGCGCCTGCACCTTGGCGAGCAGGTCGGGGCGATGCTGGTGCGGCTTCAGCATCGCGGCGTTCTTGTTGCCCAGCATGAACTCGATCGACCGGTACTGCCAGCTCTGGAAGCCGCTGCTCGACGCGAGCGACGGCCGCATCCGCGAGTACTCGGGCGGCGTCATCGTCGCGAGCACGTCCCACGCGTGGACGAGCTGCTCCATGATCTTGCTGACCCGCGCGAGCATCTTGAACGAGGCCTGCAGGCGATCGCTCGCGACCGCCACGATGGCGGCCTCGAGCTCGTGCAGCAGCAGCTTCATCCAGAGCTCGCTCACCTGGTGCTGGACGATGAAGAGCATCTCGTCGTGTGCGCCGGAGCGCACGTGCTGGGCGCCGAGGATCTCGTCGAGATGGAGGTAGTCGCCGTAGCTCATGTCGCGGCTGAAGTCGACCTTGGCCGATTCTCCGGCGACGACCTCGGCCGCGGTCTTGGGTGCGTTGGGATCGGTCATCAGGTCACCGCCGCGCGTTGCGCGAACGTAGCGCTGCGGTGTGCACCCGTCGCGACCACGTCGCGCAGCTGCTCGACCGCGTCCCAGACATCGACGAAGCGGGTGTAGAGCGGCGTGAAGCCGAAGCGGAGCAGATCGCCCGAGAGCGCGAGGTCGAAGGCGACGTCGGCGCCGCGCTCGCCGGCGCGGAAGTCGCCGATCACGCCGCGCGCGATCAGCGCCCGCATCACGGCGTAGCCTTCGGCGTGCGCGAAGCTCGCCTGGCTGCCGCGCGATGCGGCGTCGCGCGGCGTGACGAGCGTGAGGCCGAGGTCGGCGCAGCGTGCCTCGACACGGTCGATGAACAGCTCGGCGAGCGCGCTCGATTTGGCGCGCAGGGCAGCCATGCCGCCGAGCGCTGCGGCGTCGGCGAAGACGTCAAGGCCGCAGTCGAGCGCCGCCATCGCGAGCACGGGTGGCGTGCCGCAGACGAAGCGCGCGATCCCCTGCGCTGGCCGGTACGACGGCGCGAACTCGAACGGCGCCGCGTGGCCGAGCCAGCCCGAGAGCGGCTGGCGCAGCTGCTCCCGGTCCATGCGCGCGGTGTGGCGCGGATGCGCCCACACGAAGGCCGGCGCACCCGGTCCGCCGTTCAGGTACTTGTAGCCGCAGCCGACGGCGAAATCGGCGTAGGCGCCGTGCAGGTCGACAGGCACGGCGCCCGCCGAGTGCGCCAGATCCCAGATCGCGAGGGCGCCCGCATCGTGCGCAGCGCGCGTCGTCTCGGTCATGCGGTGCATGCGGCCGCTGCGGTAGTTGACGTGCGTGAGCATCAGCACGGCGACGTCGCCGTCGAGATGCTCGGCGACGCGTGTGCCGTCGACGACGCGCAACTCCATGCCGTTTGCAGCGGCGACACTCTCGGCCATGTAGAGATCGGTCGGGAAGTTGCCGCGCTCGGAGAGGATGATGCGACGCGTCGGCGCGTCGATGCGCTGCATCGCGACGGCCGCGCTCAGTGCCTTGAACAGATTGACCGAGGTCGAATCGCCGACGCTCACCTCGCCTGCACCTGCGCCGATCAGCGCCGCGATCTTGTCGCCGATGCGGCGCGAGAGCTCGATCCAACCGGCCGTGTTCCAGCTGCGGATGAGGCCCTCGCCCCACTCGCGCGTCGCGACGTCGGCGACGCGGGCGGCGGTGCGGCGGGGCAGGGCGCCAAGCGAGTTGCCGTCGAGGTAGACGACGCCTTCAGGCAAGGCGAAGGCGTCGCGCAACGGCGCGAGGGCATCGTCGCGGTCGAGCGCGGCGCAGTCGTCGCGGCTCGCGGCGGCGAAGCGGGCGGAACACGTTGGCACGGACACGATGATGCGACGGTAGCACCCCGTCGGCGCCGACGGGGTCGGCCTCGATCCAGATGTGTCCTCGATAATCCGTCGGGTGAGCGCCGCCTCCGCACCCCGCGTCGACCGGCCGCTCTCCGAGCCTGTCCTGGTCGCGCTCGCGGCCTACTTCGTCACCATCTGGGGCGCGGGCTTCGTCGCGACGCGCATCGCGCTCCAGTACGCGGCGCCGTTCACCTACATCGGCGTTCGCTATTCGATCGCCTTCGTTGTCGCGATGCTCGCCTTCGGCTTGCGCGCATCTTGGCCGAAGACGCGCGCCGAATGGGGCCACGTCGCGATCGCCGGCCTCCTGAGCCACGCCGGCTATCTCGGCGGCAGCCACTATGCGCAGCGCTGGGGGTTGTCGGCCGGCGTCACTGCGCTCGTCCTCGCGCTCCAGCCGCTGCTCACGGCCGTGATCATGTCGCGCTGGCTGCACGAGCGGCTCGGGCCGGTGCAGAAGATCGGCGTCGGCGTCGGGCTGGCCGGCGTGGCGCTCGTCGTGGGCCAGCGCGCCGAAGCGTCGTCGTCGTGGGCGAGCCTCGCCGTCGTGTTCTGGGCGCTCGCCTGCGTCACCGCAGGCACGCTCTACCAGCGTCAGTTCTGCGCCCGCTCCGACCTGCGCTCGGCGGTGTGCATCCATTTCTTCGCGACCGCGGTCGTGATGCTGCCGCTCGGCGTCGCGGTCGAAGGCTTCGACATCGAATGGAACCGGCAGATCTTCATCGCGCTCGGCTACCACGTCGTGCTGGCGTCGATCGGCGCGTATTCGATCTTCCACCTGCTGCTGCGGCGCGGCCAGGCGACGGGCGTCACGAGCCTGCTCTACCTCACGCCGCCGATCGCAGCGCTGTGCGAGTGGGCGGTCTTCGGCGTGCTGCCGACGCCGGTGATGTGGGCCGGGATGGTGATCGCCTGCATCGGCGTCGCGATGGCGACGCGCGGGCCGCGCGCCGAGGTCAGCCGATCCGACCCAGCACCAAATATTCCATGAGCGCCTTCTGCACGTGCATCCGGTTCTCGGCCTCGTCCCAGACGACCGACTGCGGCCCGTCGATGACCTCGGCCTCGACCTCCTCGCCGCGGTGCGCCGGCAGGCAGTGCATGAAGAGCGCATCGGGCTTGGCGGCGGCCATCATCTCGCGGTCGACGCACCAGTCGGCGAAGGCCTTCATGCGCTCGGCGTTCTCCGACTCGTAGCCCATGCTGGTCCAGACGTCGGTGGTGACGACGTCGGCGCCGCGGCACGCTTCGAGCGGATCGCGGAACACCTTGACGCAGTCGGTGCGCTTGACGCCCGCGGCGACCGGATCGACTTCGTAGCCGCCCGGCGTGCTCACGTGCAGCGTGAAGCCGAGGACGTCGGCCGCCTGCAACCAGGTCGCGGCCATGTTGTTGCCGTCGCCCACCCACGCGACCACCTTGCCGCTCATGCTGCCGCGCTGCTCGATGCAGGTGAACACGTCGGCCAGGATCTGGCACGGGTGGTATTCGTTGGTCAGGCCGTTGATCACCGGCACGCGCGAGTTCGCGGCGAAGGCCTCGAGCTTGGTCTGCTCGAAGGTGCGGATCATGACGATGTCGACCATCCGGCTGATCACGCGCGCCGTGTCTTCCACCGGCTCGGCGCGGCCGAGCTGGCTGTCGGTGGTCGTGAGGTTCACGACCGAACCGCCCATCTGGTACATGCCGGCCTCGAAGCTCACGCGCGTGCGCGTCGAGGCCTTCTCGAAGATCATCGCCAGCGTGCGGTCGACGAGCGGCGTGTACTTCTCGTAGTTCTTGAAGCGCTTCTTGATGATCGCCGCTCGCTCGAACAGGTAGGCGTATTCCTCGGCGCGCAGGTCCCGGAACTGCAGGTAGTGCTTGCCGAGACTCATGCCGGGCTTCATGCCTTCTCGAGCAGGAACCCTTCGATGAGAGGGCAGAGAATCGCGCCGATCTGCTCGGCTTCCTCGCGCGAGAGGATCAGCGCCGGCAGGAGGCGCACGACCTTCTCGGCCGTGACGCTGATCATCAGGCCGGCTTCGGCCGCGCGGCCGAGCAGCGGACCGCACGGGCGATCGAGCTCGATGCCGAGCATCAGGCCCTGACCGCGGATCTCGACGACGCCGGCGATGTTCGCGAGCCGACGCTGCAGCTCCGCCTTCAGGATGCCGCCGACCTCCGCCGCGTTCGCGAGCAGGCCGTCCTCTTCCATGATGCGCAGCGTCTCGACGCCGGCGCGCATCGCGAGCGGGTTGCCGCCGAAGGTCGTGCCGTGGTTGCCGGGCGCGAACACGTCGGCCGCGCGCGGGCCGCAGACGACGGCGCCGATCGGCACGCCCGAGCCGAGGCCCTTGGCGAGCGGCATCACGTCGGGACGGATACCGGCCCACTGGTGCGCGAACCACTTGCCGGTGCGGCCCATGCCGCACTGCACCTCGTCGAGCATCAGCAGCCAGCCGCGCTCGTCGCAGAGGCGCCGCACTTCCCGCAGATACTCGATCGTCGTCGGCCGGATGCCGCCTTCGCCCTGGATCACCTCGAGAAAGACGGCGACCACGTTCGGACGCGTCTTGGCGACGTTCTCGATCGCCGCGACGTCGTTGAGCGGCACGCGCACGAAGCCTTCGACGAGCGGGCCGAAGCCGGCCTGGATCTTGGCGTTGCCGGTGGCCGAGAGCGTCGCGATCGAGCGGCCGTGGAAGGCCGCTTCGTAGACGACGATTTCGGGCTTGTCGATGCCCTTGTCGTGGCCGAACTTGCGCGCGATCTTGAGGGCCGCCTCGTTCGCCTCGAGCCCCGAGTTGCAGAAGAAGACGTTCGACATCCCCGACAGCTCGCACAGCTTCGCCGCCAGCTGCTCCTGCAACGGCACGAGGTAGTAGTTCGAGCTGTGGATGAGCTTGCCGATCTGGTCGTGCAGCGCCGGCACGAGCTTCGGATGCGCATGGCCGAGCGTGTTGACGGCGATGCCGGCGAGGGCGTCGAGGTACTTCCTGCCCTCGGTGTCCCAGACCCAGCAGCCTCGGCCATGCGCGAGCGCGATGGGCAGGCGCCCATAGGTCTTCATGACGTGCGGCTCGGCGCCGGCGGCGGCCGGCGAGGCGACGGGAAGTCTGTCGGGCGCGTTCATGTCGGGAGCTCCGCGAGCCAGGGAGGCCGGATTCTAAAGGCGCGCGTTTCCGCACGCTCGTCCGCAGCGAATGGATCGCGCTCTGCTGCGGCGCAGCGACAATGGATCCAACATCCACGCTGCCTGTCGCTTGTGGCCGAGCCGAGAGAAGTCTTCATCCAGGGCCAGACCAAGGACGGCAAGGTCTTCCGTCCGAGCGACTGGGCCGAGCGGCTGGCCGGCGCGATGTCGTGCTTTCGCCCCGAGGGCTCGGGCGGCGGACCGGCGGCGTTCATCGGCTACTCGCCGTTCTGCGTGCCGCGCTTCATCGGCGGCATCAAGGGCGTCGTCGTGAGCCGCGAGCTCCTGGCGATGGAGCCGATGGCCTGGGACTTCGTCATGAACTTCGCGCGCGACAACAACCTCGTCGTCGACGAGGATCCGCACGCCGCGAAGCCATGAAAAAGGCCCGCGGAGCGGGCCTTCGGTCGGAGCGGGCGAGCCGGCTCAGGCGGCGGTTGCGAGCGCCTTGACCTTGGCCGACAGGCGACTCTTGTGGCGCGCGGCCTTGTTCTTGTGGAACAGTTTCTTGTCGGCGACCGAATCGATGATCGGCTGGGCGGTCTTGAAGAGCTCGACAGCCTTGGCCTTGTCGCCCGCGTCGACCGCCTTCTGGACGTTCTTGATCACCGTGCGAAAGCGCGAGCGCAGCGCCGTGTTGGCCGCGTTGAGCTTCACGTCTTGGCGGGCGCGCTTGAGGCCCGAGGCGATGCGGACGGTCTTCTTCTTGGCTTTTGCTGCAGTGGCCATGGGTCGCTAGATGTTTTTCGGCAAAGAGCGCGAGTATAGCATCGGCAATCCCCGCGACGCGCCCTCCAGCCCTCTCCCTGCCCATGAACCTGCTCCGCGCGGCGTCCACGATCTCGCTCTTCACGCTGGCCTCGCGCATCACGGGGCTGATCCAGGTCGTCGTCGTTTCGGCGGTGTTTGGCGCCGGGGCCTCGTTCGACGCCTTCAACGTCGCGTTCCGGATTCCGAACCTGCTGCGCCGGCTTTTCGGCGAAGGCGCATTTACCCAGGCGTTCGTGCCGACCCTGGCGCGCGCGCGCGCGACCGACGGCGACGAGCCGACCCAGCGGCTCATCGACGCCGTCGCGACGGTGCTGTTCTGGGCGCTCGTCCTCACCTGCGTCCTTGGCGTCATCGGCGCGCCCGTCGTGGTCTGGCTCATGGCTTCCGGCCTGGAGCGTCACGACGAGGCGGTGGTCATGACGCGGATCATGTTTCCGTACATCGGCTTCATCTCGCTGGTGTCGCTCTCGGCGGGCGTCCTCAACACCTGGAAGCGGTTCGCCGTCCCGGCGGCCACGCCGGTGCTGCTGAACGTGTCCATGATCGTCGCCGTCTGGCTGCTCGTGCCGATTTTCGAGCGCGCCGGCATCGCCAAGATCCACTCGCTCGCCGCCGGGGTGATGCTGGGCGGTATCCTGCAGCTCGCCGTCCAGTTCCCGGCCCTGCGGCGGATCGGCCACGTGCCGCACATCCGATTCAGCGCCTCCGCCGTGATCGCGGCCTGGCGCCACCCAGGCGTGCGCACGGTGCTGCGGCAGATGGCCCCGGCGCTGATCGGCGTCTCGGTCGCGCAGCTCTCGATCCTGATCAACACGCAGATCGCCTCGCACCAAGGCACGGGCGCGGTCTCCTGGCTGTTCTATGCCGACCGGCTGATGGAGTTCCCGAGCGCGCTGCTCGGCGTGGCGCTCGGCTCGGTGCTGATCCCCCAGCTCTCGGCTGCGCAGGCGCGCAACGACGCCGACGGTTACTCGGGCATGCTCGACTGGGGTCTGCGGGTCGCGCTCATGCTGACGCTGCCGTGCGCCGCGGCGCTGATCGTCTTCCCCGAGGCGATGATCGCGACGCTCTTCCAGCGCGGCCAGTTCCATGCAGGCGATGTCGCCAAGACGGCCCTGGCCCTGCGCGGCTACGGCGTCGGCCTGGTCGGGATCATCGGCGTCAAGATCCTCGCGCCCGGCTTCTACGCCCGCCAGGACATGCGCACGCCGGTGACGATCGCGGTGATCGTGCTCGTTCTCACCCAGGCGATGAACGCCGTCTTCGTGCCGCTCTTCGCCCACGCTGGCCTCGCCCTCTCGGTGAGCCTCGGGGCGACGATCAACGCGGTCTGGCTGTTCATCGGCCTGAAGCGCGGCGGCTGGTACACGCCGACCCCGGGCTGGCGCCGGTTCGCGACCACCGTGCTGCTCGCGACGCTGCTGATGAGCGCCGTCCTCGGCGTCGCGGCCTGGCGGATCGACTGGTTCGGGCTCGTCGGGCGGGAAGGCGTCCGGATCGGCTGGCTCGCCGCGAGCCTGGGCGCCGCCGCGGCCGTCTACTTCGGCGTCCTGCTGGCCGCAGGACTGCGGCCGCGCGACTTTTCCCGACGCGTCTGAGCAGGTCGCCGACGCCTTCGGCCACCGCGCCGAAGCTCTAAACTTCCGTGGATGACCGGCTCCCTGCTGCTCCACACGCCGACGGCGCTCGAATATTTCGCTTCGCTCGTCGCCGACGACGCCAGCTTTCCCGTCCTCGAAGCGGCGATCGCCATCGCCCAGGACGACGATGCCTCGCTCGATTGCCAGACCGTCCTCGCCGACATCGACACCATCGCCGCGCGCCTCAAGATCCGCCTCGCCGGCGACGCGGCGCCGATGCACCGCCTGCGCCTGCTGAACCGCTTCTTCTTCCAGGAGCTCGGCTTCGCCGGCAACGTCAACGACTACCACGACCCGAAGAACAGCTACCTGCATTCGGTGCTGCACACGCGCCGCGGCATCCCGATCACGCTGGCGATGCTCTACATCGAGATCGCCGGCCAGATCGGCCTCGACGCCAGCGGCGTCTCCTTCCCCGGTCACTTCCTCGTCAAGGTGAAGATGCCGCAGGGCGAGGTCGTCATCGACCCGTTCACCGGCCAGTCGATGTCGCGCGACGCGCTCGATGCGCTGCTCGCGCCCTACCGCGGCCGGCACGGCATGGCCGGCGACGCGCCGGTGTCGCTCGTCGTCCTGCTGCAGGCAGCGACGCCGCGCGAGATCGTTGCGCGCATGCTGCGCAACCTGAAGGAGATCCACCGCCGCACCGACGACCCGGCGCGGCTGCACGCCGTGCTCGACCGGCTCGTCGTGCTGCTGCCCGACGCCTGGGAAGAGCGGCGCGATCGCGGCCTCGCCGCGGCCCGGCTCGGCGCGGTGACCGCCGCGGTGGCCGACCTCTCGGCCTACCTCTCGAACGTGCCGCACGCCGGCGATCGCTCGGTCGTCGCCAGGCGCCTGATCGAGCTCGGCCACGGCGATCCGTCGCGCTTCCATTGACCCGCGTCTTGGCCGTTCCTTCGACGAGGCGGCGCACCTCGTGAAGCAGATTCCACTCGCGATCGGCCCCGAGCCGGCGCGCACCTTCGACAACTTCCTGCCCGGGGCCAACGCCGGCGCGCTCGCCCATCTGCAGGCGCTCGCGCCCGGGGCGCCGCCTGTCTATCTCTGGGGTCCCGAAGGCAGCGGCAAGACCCATCTGCTGCACGCCGTCGTCGAGCGTGCGGAGCGCCAAGGGCAGCACGCCGCCTGGTTCAACGCGGCGACGGCGTGTCCCTGGAACGCGTCGGAAGAGCGCGAGTGGATCGTGATCGACGACGCGCAGGCGCTTGACCCGGAGCGCCAGCACGCGGCGTTCTCGCTCTTCGTCGACGCGACCGCGCGCGGCGCCGTCGTCGTCTCGGCCGGCAGCGTGCCGCCGGTCGACCTCGCCGTGCGCGAGGACCTGCGCACGCGCCTCGGCTGGGGCCACGTCTTCGCGCTCGCTCCACTCGGCGAGAGCGAGGTGCGCGCCGCGCTGCGCCGCGAGGCCGACCGGCGCGGCACCTTCCTCTCCGACGACGTCATGGACTACGTGATGACCCGATTCGCGCGCGACCTCAAGCACCTGATGGCGCAACTCGACCGCCTCGACGAGTTCTCGCTCGCCAACAAGCGTGCGATCACGGTGCCGCTGCTGAAGCAGATGCTCGCCGAGGAGGACGCGGCATGAGCGACTCGCTCTGCCTCTTCGACCTCGATCACACGCTGCTGCCGATCGACTCCGACCACGCCTGGGGCGAGTTCATGATCTCGCTCGGCTGGGTCGACGCCGCCGCCTTCCGCCGCGGCAACGAGGAAGCCTACGAGACCTACCAGGCCGGCCGGCTCGACATCGACGCCTGGATCGACTTCGCCAGCGCGCCGTTTCGCGTGAGGACGGACGACGAGCGCCGCGAGGCGCAGGTGCGTTTCATGCGCGAGGTGATCGCGCCGGTGATGCAGCCCGCGGCCGTGGCGCTGGTGCGCGAGCATTGCGAGCGCGGCGACCGCATCGCCCTGGTCACCGCGACCAACGATTTCGTCACCGCGCCGATCGCCGCCGCGTTCGGGATCGATACCCTGATCGCGACCCGGCTGGAACGCGACGCCGGCGGCACGATCACCGGCCGGATCGACGGCGTGCCGTCGTACCGGGAGGGCAAGGTCGCGCGTGTCGGACAATGGCTGGCGGCCGAGGGTCGCGACTGGGGCGATTTCGCGCGCGTCAGCGTCTACAGCGATTCGCTCAACGACCTGTCCCTGCTCGAGCGGGCGAGCGACCCGGTCGCGACCAATCCTTCCGCCGAGCTCGAAGCCGTCGCCCGCGAGCGCGGCTGGCGCATCCTCACACTCTTCGCATGATCAAGACGTTCATCTCCAAGCTCCTGGGCAAGTCCACCGACGCCGGCAGCGCGCCGCGCGGCAAGCGCGTCGAGGTGCCCAAGTCGGAGCACGGCATCGATCCGAAGCTCGTCGACGAGCGCGCCGTCAAGGTCGTCTCGACGCTCGCCGAGGCGGGGTTCGAGGCTTACGTCGTCGGTGGCGCGGTGCGCGATCTGCTCGTCGGCCTGCGGCCGAAGGACTTCGACGTCGCGACCAACGCCACGCCGGAGCAGGTCAAGAGCCTCTTCCGGCGCGCCTTCATCATCGGCCGGCGCTTTCGCATCGTCCACGTCGTCTTCGGCCGCGGCCGGCAGGACCGGGGCCTCTCGGAAGTGATCGAGGTCTCGACCTTCCGCGCGGTGCTCGCCGCCGCCGACGCCGAGCAGGTGACCGGCAACGAGAAGACCTCGCGCAAGGACCTCGTCGACAAGACCCACGTCGTCGATGCCGAGGGCCGCGTGCTGCGCGACAACGTCTGGGGCCCGCAGATCGAGGACGCCGCGCGCCGCGACTTCACCGTCAACGCGATGTACTACGACCCGGTGCGCGAGATCGTGGTCGACTACCACGGCGGCATCAAGGACGCGAAGAAGAAGCTGCTGCGCATGATCGGCGACCCGGTCGCGCGCTACCGCGAAGACCCGGTGCGCATCATCCGCGCGGTCCGCTTCGCGGCCAAGCTCGGCTTCGAGATCGAGGCCAAGACGCGCGCGCCGATCAAGGAGATGGCGGCGCTGCTCGACAACGTGCCGCAGTCGCGCACCTTCGACGAGATGATCAAGCTGCTGCAGACGGGCCACGCGCTGGCCTCGATCGTCGAGCTCAGGAAGCTCGGCCTGCATCGCGGCGTGTTCCCGGTGCTCGACGTCGCGCTCGACGAAGCGCAGGCCCACGACGGCCGCGAGAAGTTCGTGCGCGCCGCACTCGCGGATACGGATGCGCGCGTCGCTGCCGGCAAGCCGGTGGCGCCGAGCTTCATGCTCGCGGCCATGCTCTGGCACGACGTGCTGGCGGGCTGGACGAAACGCCTGGGC
>JAYTHL010000311.1:0-4335 GCA_043732605.1 Rhizobacter sp.
GCACCGGCGCGACCACCCATGTTCGGATCGACGCCGGCGTGGCCGTACTGGTCGTAGGCCGCGCGCTTCTGCGCGTCCGAGAGCATCTCGTAGGCCTCCTTGGCCTCCTTGAACTGCTCTTCCGACTTGCTCGAGGTTTCACCCTGGTTGCGGTCGGGGTGATGCTTCATCGCGAGCTTGCGATAAGACTTCTTGATGTCCTCCTCGGAGGCATTCCTGGCGACGCCGAGCACCTCGTAGTAGTCGCGCTTGCTCACTGCCATCTCTTCACGCTCCCACGTGCGTCCCGACTTCCAAGAGTACCGAAGCCGGCGGGGCTCGCGACGTTGTCGCGAACCGCGCCGGCCTGCGGGCGAGCTGGCCTCAGCCCTTCTTCACTTCCTTGAACTCCGCGTCGACGACATCGTCGTCGGCGTGGGCCGCCTGCGGCTCGGCGTTCGCGCCGCCGGGAGCCGCACCCGGCGCACCGCCGGCGGCCGCCTGTGCCGCCTGCGAGTCGGCATAGACCTTCTCGCCGAGCTTCTGGCTCGCCGTCATGAGCGCTTCGGTCTTGGCCTCGATCGCCGCCTTGTCTTCGGACTTGATCGCTTCCTCGACATCTTTCAGCGCCGACTCGATCTTCTCCTTCTCGGCAGCGTCGAGCTTGTCGCCATGCTCGGCCAGGCTCTTCTTCACGCTGTGCGCCATCGCATCGGCAGCGTTGCGCGCCTGAATGACCTCGAGCTTCTTCTTGTCGTCGGCCGCGTTCAGCTCGGCGTCCTTCACCATCTGCTGGATCTCGGCTTCGGTAAGGCCTGAGTTCGCCTTGATGGTGATCTTGTTTTCCTTGCCGGTCGCCTTGTCCTTCGCGCCAACGTGCAGGATGCCGTTGGCGTCGATGTCGAAGGTGACCTCGATCTGCGGCATACCGCGCGCCGCCGGGGCGATGCCCTCGAGGTTGAACTCGCCGAGCGACTTGTTGCCCGTCGCCATCTCGCGCTCGCCCTGGTAGACCTTGATCGTCACCGCCGGCTGGTTGTCGTCGGCGGTCGAGAAGGTCTGCGCGAACTTGGTCGGGATGGTCGTGTTCTTCTGGATCATCTTGGTCATCACGCCGCCGAGCGTCTCGATGCCGAGCGACAGCGGGGTCACGTCGAGCAGCAGCACGTCCTTGCGGTCGCCGATCAGGACCTGACCCTGGATCGCGGCGCCCACGGCGACGGCTTCATCGGGGTTGACGTCCTTCCTCGGCTCCTTGCCGAAGAATTCCTTCACCTTCTCCTGCACCTTGGGCATGCGGGTCATGCCGCCGACCAGGATCACGTCGTCGATCTGGCCGACCGAGACGCCGGCGTCCTTGATGGCGGTGCGGCACGGGCCGATCGTGCGCTCGATCAGCTCCTCGACGAGGGCCTCGAGCTTGGCGCGCGTGAGCTTGATGTTGAGGTGCTTCGGACCCGATGCATCGGCCGTCACGTACGGCAGGTTGATGTCGGTCTGCGAGTTGCTCGACAGCTCGATCTTGGCCTTCTCGGCCGCTTCCTTCAGGCGTTGCAGGGCGAGCACGTCCTTCGACAGGTCGACCGCCTGGTCCTTCTTGAACTCGGCAATGATGTAGTCGATGATCCGCTGGTCAAAGTCTTCCCCGCCGAGGAACGTGTCGCCGTTGGTCGACAGCACCTCGAACTGCTTCTCGCCGTCGACGTCGGCGATCTCGATGATCGAGACGTCGAACGTGCCGCCGCCCAGGTCGTAGACGGCGATCTTGCGGTCTCCCTTCTCGGTCTTGTCGAGGCCGAACGCGAGCGCGGCCGCGGTCGGCTCGTTGATGATCCGCTTGACGTCGAGACCCGCGATGCGGCCCGCGTCTTTCGTGGCCTGCCGCTGCGCGTCGTTGAAGTACGCCGGCACCGTGATGACGGCGTCCGTGACCTTCTCGCCGAGGTAGTCCTCGGCCGTCTTCTTCATCTTGCGCAGGATCTCGGCCGAGATCTGCTGCGCCGCGAGCTTCTCGCCGCGCACCTCGACCCACGCGTCGCCGTTGTCGGCGGCGACGATCTTGTAGGGCATCAGGCCGATGTCCTTCTGCACTTCCTTCTCGGTGAATTTGCGGCCGATCAGGCGCTTCACCGCGTAGATGGTGTTCTTCGGATTGGTCACCGCCTGGCGCTTGGCCGAGGCGCCGACGAGGATCTCGCCGCCGTCCTGATACGCGACGATCGAAGGCGTCGTGCGCGCGCCTTCGCTGTTCTCGATCACCTTCGTGGTGTTGCCTTCCATGATGGCGACGCACGAGTTGGTGGTACCGAGGTCGATGCCGATGATCTTGGCCATGTTGTTCTCCGGAAAATTAAGTTCGATTGGATGCGAGGTGCGGTCGAGGCGGACGCTTTCAAGCGCCGGCTCAGCCGGGCGCGCTCACGGTGACGAGTGCCGGTCGCAGCACGCGGTCGGCGATGAGATAGCCCTTCTGCAGGACGGCGACGACGGTGTTCGGCTCCTGCGCTGCCGGCACGACGCTGATCGCCTGATGCTGGTGCGGATCGAAGCGGGTGCCGGCCGGAGGATTGACCTCGACGACCTTGTTGCGCTCCAGCGCCGCCGTCAGCTGGCGCAGGGTGGCGTGGACACCTTCGAGCAGCTGCTGCGGCGTCGCCTGCGGAATGGCGATCGCGGCCTCGAGGCTGTCGCGCACCGGCAGCAGGCTGTCGGCGAAGCTTTCGACCGCGAACTTGCGCGCCTTGGCGACTTCTTCCTCGGCGCGGCGGCGGGTGTTCTCGGCTTCGGCCTTGGCGCGCAGGAAGGCGTCGGACAGCTCGGCGTGACGGGCTTCGAGGTCGGATTGGGCGGCCGTCGTGGCCTGGCCGTTGGCGTCGCCGCGGGTCGGGTCGAAACCCTCCGGCGACGGAGGCGGAGCGGGGTCGTTGGCGTTCATCCCCGGGAGTTGAGGCGCATCTCCCCTGTTTCAAGAGGGAATTCTTCCGCAGAGGTCACTCCGGATCGGCGGTCGCGCTCCAGCGGTTCCAGTCGGCAAGCTGCCGACGGTCGCGCTTGGTCGGCCGGCCCTGGTCGATGCTCAGCGCGGGATCGGGCTGCAGCTTGCGATCGGCGGCGGCCTTGAGGCGGCGCTCGATGCTCGCCTCGGTCTCTTCGTAGAGCGTCTGCGCCGTCGTGGCCGGCCCGCGCAGACGGCTCAGGCCCTTGACAACGAGGGTGCGGTGCGAGCCCGCCTGGCGCAACTCGACGACGTCGCCCTCGTGCAGCTCACGAGAAGACTTGGCGACCTGCTCGTTGACCGCGACCCGGCCCTTGGCAATGTCGTCCGCGGCCAGCGCCCGCGTCTTGAAGAAGCGCGCGGCCCAGAGCCACTTGTCGAGGCGGTGCTTGTCCATCGCACGAGCCTAAGCGGAAGGCAGCAACCCTGTCGGCGATGCCGGCTCGGACGCCGGCGCCGGCATGGCGATCAGAAGATCCAGAGGTTCTCCGGCGCGATCTCGAGCCACTGCTCGCCCGACGGCAGCGCGGCCGGGCCGTAGGCGCGCAGTCGCTGGTCGCCGAGGTGGAACACGTACTCCCAGCGATCGCCGAGGAACATCGACGTGACCAGCGGCAGCCGGACGGTGTTGGCACCGGTGGCGGTCGCCAGGCGCACGCGCTCGAGCCGGACCATGCCGGTCGCCGCCGCGCCCGCATCCGCCGCGCCTCTGGCTTCGCCCCAGAGCTGCCAGCCATCGCCGGCGAGCAGCGCCAAGCTGCCGCGGCGCTCGACGATCTTGCCTTCGAGCCGGTTGTTGCTGCCCATGAAGTCGGCGACGAAGAGGCTGCGCGGCTGCCCGTAGAGCTCCTGCGGCGTGCCCTGCTGCTCGATCACGCCGTTGTTGAGCAGCAGGATGCGATCCGACATCGCCATCGCCTCGTTCTGGTCGTGGGTGACGACCAGCGCGGAGAGACGCATCTTCAGGATCAGCTCGCGCAGCCACGCGCGTGCTTCCTCGCGCAGCTTGGCGTCGAGGTTCGACAGCGGCTCGTCCATCAGGATGACTGGCGGGTTGTAGACCAGCGCCCGGGCGATCGCGACGCGCTGCTGCTGGCCGCCGGAGAGCTGGTGCGGATGCCGATCGCCGAGGTGGCCGAGGCCGAGGTTCTTGAGCGCCGTGTCGACGCGCTGCTTCGATTCGTCGCTCGAGACGTTGCGCAGCTTGAGGCCGTAGGCGACGTTCTGCGAGACCGTGCGATGCGGCCAGAGCGCATACGACTGGAAGACGAGGCCGAGGTTGCGCTTCTCCGCCGGCAGCTCGGTCTTGGCTGCGGCGTCGAAGACGATACGGTCCTCGATCCGGATCGTGCCCCGGTGCG
>JAYTHL010000312.1:0-4322 GCA_043732605.1 Rhizobacter sp.
GCCGCTGTTCGCGCGGCTCAACAACCGCCGCGACATCGTCTTTGTCGACCAGCGCGGCACCGGCAGCTCCGCGCCCCTGCAGTGCAAGGACCCCGGCACGGAGACGCTCGCCCAGCAGTCCGATCCCGATCGGCAGTACATCTTGACGATGGAGTGCAAGGCGGCGCTGCTCAAGCTGCCGTACATCTCCGACGCGAGCGACCTGGGACTCTTCACGACGACGCTCGCCGTGCGGGATCTCGACGCCGTGCGCGCAGCGCTCGGTGCCGAGCGCATCGACCTCGTCGGCGCGTCGTACGGCACGCGCGTGGCGCTCGAGTACCAGCGCCAGTTCCCGTCACGCGTGCGCCGCAGCGTGCTCGACGGCGTCGCGCCGGCCGACATGGCGCTGCCGGCGAGCTTCTCTGTCGACAACCAGGCGGCGCTTGATGCGTTGATCGCCGCCTGCGCCGCCGAGCCCGCCTGCGCGAGGGCACATCCTGAGCTGCGCCGGCACCTCGCCGAGCTGCTGCAATCGTTGCCGCGGACCGTGAAGACGCAGCATCCCCTCACGGGTCGCGACGAGGACGTCGTGCTGAGTCGCGCCGCGGTTCTCGGCGCGTTGCGCAGCGCGCTCTACGTGCCGGCCTTCGCGGCGGCGCTGCCCGAGGCGATCGATGCGGCCGCGCGCGGCGACATGCGCGGGCTGTCGGGACTGAACGCCGCGTTTTCCTCGGGCAAGGCGAACCAGCTTGCCAACGGCATGCACCTCTCCGTCGTCTGCGCCGAGGACGTGCCACGCCTCACGGCCTCGACCGACAAGCCCGGACCCGACTTCGGCAACGCGTCGGCGCGCTTCTACGAGCGGATGTGCTCGGGCTGGCCGCGCGGCGAGGTGCCGGCAGCGTTCTACGAAATTGCAAAGAGCCCGGCTCCGGTGCTGGTGCTGAGCGGCGGCCTCGACCCCGCCACGCCGCCGCGCCACGGCGAGCGCGTGGCGAAGGCGCTCGGGCCGCTGGCGCGTCACGTCGTCGTCGCCAACGCGGGACACGGCGTCCTCGGCGTCGGCTGCATGCGCGACGTGCTCTATCGCTTCATCGATGCCGTCGACGACGATCAGGCGATGGCGGTCGACGCCGGTTGCGCCGCCGGTGTGCCGCGGCCGCCCGCGTTCCGGCCGATCGTCACGGACGCGCCACGGTCCGGTTCGGCGTCGGCGCCATCGCGATGATCGACGTCCGCGCCCTGGCGAAGTCGTTCGCGGTGCCGTCGCCGATGCGTGCGCCTTGGCCGCTCGCGTCGCGCAAGCGGGCTGCCGTCGGCGATGGAGCCGATCGCGGCGCGCGCTGCATCCACGCTGTCCGCGACGTCAGCTTCACCGCGCCGGCAGGCCAGATCACTGGCCTGCTCGGCCCGAACGGCGCCGGCAAGACGACGACGCTGCGCATGCTCGCCGCCCTGATCACGCCCGACGCGGGATCGATGACGGTCGACGGCATCGACGTCGTCGCCCGGCCGCGCGAGGTGCTGGCGACGATGGGCGTGCTCTCCGACTCGCGCGGCCTCTATCCGCGCCTGACGGCGCGCGAGAACATCGTCTACTACGGCGCCCTGCGAGGCATGGAGCCCGACGCGGCCGATGCGCGCGCGCAGGACCTGGCGCGGATGTTCGAGATGACCGAGCTGCTCGACCGGCGCAGCGCCGGCTTCAGCCAGGGCGAGCGGATGAAGACGGCGCTCGTGCGCGCGCTCGTCCACGACCCCGCCAACATCATCCTCGACGAGCCGACCAACGGGCTCGACGTGCTTGCGACGCGCGCTTTGCGCGAGAGCCTGCGCTGGCTGCGCACGCCCGCCGGCGGCTCGAAGTGCATCGTGTTCTCGACGCACATCATGCAGGAGGTCGAGCGCCTGTGTGACAGCGTCGTCGTCGTCGCGCACGGCCGCACGGTCGCCTCGGGCACAGTGCCCGAGCTGCTCGAGCGCACGGGCGAGACCGACTTCGAGGAAGCGTTCGTCAAGCTGGCGTTCGTCGCCGATCCGGCGAGCGCGATGGGCAGCGCATGAGACGCGGCCTGGCGACCGTGATGACGGTGTTTCGCAAGGAGTTGAGCGACGCCTTGCGCGATCGGCGCACGCTCGTCACCGTCGTCGTCGCGTCGGTGTTCATGGGGCCGCTCGTGCTGCTCGCGATCTCGGGCCTGGTCGCGTCGCTCGAGACCCGTGCCGAGCAGCGCGAGGTCTACGTGTCGGGCCTGGCCCATGCGCCGACGCTGCGCAATTTCCTCGAGCGCCAGACCTACACCGTCAAGGAGGCGCCGGCCGACTTCGAGGCACGCCTGCGAACGTCGAAGTTCAGCGATCCGGTCGTCGTCGTGCCCGACGATTTCGAAGCGGCGCTGCTCCGCGGCGAATCGCCGGTCGTCGAGATCGTCTCCGACAGTGCGAACCAGCGCTCCGAGTCGAGCAGCGGCCGGATCGAGCGCCTGCTCGCCGGCTTCGGCCGCGAGCGCGCCGTGCTGAGCCTCGCGCTGCACGGCGTGTCGCCGCGGCTGCTCGAGCCGATCGAGGTCGACGTGCGCGACCTCGCCAGCACGCAGACGCGGGCGACGCGCGTCACCGGCATGCTGCCGTTCTTCGTGATGATGGCCGTGCTCTACGGCGCGTTGAACGCAGCGCTCGACACGACCGCCGGCGAGCGCGAGCGCGGCTCGCTCGAGCCCTTGCTGATGAATCCGGCCGAGCGCTGGGCGCTGGTCGCCGGCAAGTGGGGCGCGGTCGCCTGCGTCAGCATGCTCATCGCCGTGCTCAGCTGCTTCAGCTTCCTGCCCGGGCAGTGGGTGCTGCGCAGCGACACGCTGGCGGCGATGTTCCAGTACGGGCCGCGCGAGGCGCTCCTCTTTCTCGCCGTGCTGCTGCCGCTCGCTGCCGCGCTGTCGGCGGTGCTGATGGCGGTGGCGATCCGCTGCAAGTCGTTCAAGGAAGCGCAGGCGAGCTCCTCGATCGTGGTGCTCGCCGCGTCGCTGCTGCCGCTGGTGAGCGTGTTCGATCTCGGCGGCGAGTCGCCGTGGCATCTGTGGGTGCCGGCGCTCGCGCAGAATGCCTTGATGACGAGGGTGCTGAAAGGCGAAGGGCTCGGCCCGGTCGAGGTGCTGATCCCGCTCGGCGTGTGCGCGGCGCTCACCGCGATCGGCGTCTGGTACGTGGCGCGCCAGCTGCATCACGCGGCGGTGCGATGAGCGCGGCGCACGTCCCGACGCCAGGGTTCGAGGCGCTCGATCTGGCCTGGCGCTATTGCCGTTTCGACGCCCTCACCGTGACCGAGCTGCAGTACATCTACATGGCGCGCCAGAACGTGTTCGCGGTCGAGCAGCAGTGCGCGTTTCTCGACGCCGACGGCCTCGACGAGCAGGCGTTCCATCTCGCCGCGTGGTCGCCGCGGCAGCGCGAGCCGCTGGCGTATGCGCGCCTGCTGGACCCGGGCGTGAAGTACGACGAAGCGTCGATGGGCCGAGTCATCACCACCGCGCCCGCGCGCGGCATCGGGCTCGGCCGCGAGCTCGTCGCCCGGGCGATCACGCATGCCGAGGGAAGCTGGCCCGGCGGCGCGATCCGGATCTCGGCGCAGACCCGGCTTGCGGCGTTCTATGCCGGCTTCGGCTTCGTCGCCGTCGGCCAGCCGTATCTTGAAGACGGCATCGATCACACCGAGATGCTTCGTTCAGGCAAGGTCGCCTGAAGGCCGCCGAAAAAATACAATCGCCGGTCTCCCAGCGAGCCCAGCATGCTTTTCCCTCGACAGTTCGACGTCATCGTCGTCGGTGGCGGTCACGCCGGCACAGAAGCCGCGCTCGCGTCGGCGCGGATGGGCGTGCCCACGCTGCTCCTGACGCATTCGATCGAGACGCTCGGCCAGATGAGCTGCAACCCGTCGGTCGGCGGCATCGGCAAGGGGCACTTGGTCAAGGAGATCGACGCGCTCGGCGGAGCGATGGCCGCGGCCGCCGACGAGGCGGGAATCCACTTCAGGATCCTCAACGGATCGAAAGGCGCCGCGGTGCGGGCGACGCGAGCGCAGGCGGATCGACTGCTCTACAAGGCCGCGATCCGGCGCCGGCTCGAGAACCAGCCGAATCTCTGGATCTTCCAAGGGGCATGCGACGACCTGCTTGTCTCCGGTGACAGAATCACAGGGGTTGTGACGCAAGTAGGCGTTCGCTTCGACGCAGCCTGCGTCGTGTTGACGGTCGGGACGTTTCTCAACGGCCGCATCCACGTCGGCCTCGACAGCCACGCCGGCGGACGGGCCGGCGAAGGTCCGTCGATCACCTTGTCGGACCGGC
>JAYTHL010000313.1:0-4311 GCA_043732605.1 Rhizobacter sp.
CGGCACCGACCTCGCGACCGCCTACTTCAACCTGCGCGCGATCGACATCGAGATCGACGTCGTCGGCCGCTCGATCGACCTGCAGCGCCGCTCGCTCGACTTCGTCTCGACGCGCCACGATCTCGGCGTCGCATCGGGCCTCGACGTCGCCCAGCAGCAGGCGCTGCTCGACACGACGCTGACCCAGCTCGAGCTGCTGCGGCGCCAGCGCGGCCCGTTCGAGCACGCGGTGGCGACGCTCGCCGGCACGCCGTCGCCGTCGTTCTCGCTCGCGCCCGACATCGCCGATCTCGTGCCGCCGACGGTGCCGCTCGGCGTGCCCTCGGACGTGCTCGAACGCCGGCCCGACGTCGCCTCCGCCGAGCGTGCGATGGCCGCGGCCAACGCGCAGATCGGCGTCGCCCAGGCCGCGTACTACCCGAGCATCGTCCTCGCGCCGACCGGCGGCTTCGAGAGCCGATCGCTCGGCAGCCTCTTCGGTGCGCCCAGCCTCCTGTGGTCGGTCGGCGCATCGGTGGCGGCGCCGGTGTTCAGCGCCGGCCGTCTCGGCGCCAACGTCGACGTCGCACGGGCCAACTACGACGCCACTGTCGCGAGCTACCGGCGCGTCGTGCTGACGGCGATGCAGGAGGTCGAGGACGGCATCACGGGCCTGTCGGCGCTCGAGCGTGCCGACACGCAGGCGCGCACGGCAGTCGGCACGGCGCGCCGGGTACTCGATCTCGCCACCGCGCGCTACGAAGGCGGCGCGACGACGTACCTCGACGTGATCACGGCGCAGCAGTCGCTGCTCTCGGCCGAGCGCCAGGCCGCGCAGCTCTCGGGGCAGAGGCTGCTCACGTCCGTGTTCCTGATCAAGGCGCTCGGCGGCGACTGGGACCGCAACGTGTCGGCCGTCACGGGCGGCTGACGCAGGGACGCCGTGTCGAGTCTTGAAGTCGCCGTCGTCGGCCGCAGGTAGCTGTCATGGGCCCGCGTGGCGGGACCGAAAGACGCACATCATGGCTTCCCCTGTCGCATCCCTGCACACCCGTCTCGAAACCCTGATCGCTCTCGCTCGCCTGCTCGAGCGTGTCGAAGCGAGTTCCATGTCAGTCGGTGCCGACCAGTACCTCGCGCTCGTCCACCAGATCCAAGCCGCGCTCCAGGTCGAGCTGCCGGAATCGGCGCGCGATGCGATCCTCGGCGCGCACCCCGCCACGGCGACGATCTACGAAAACCTGCACTACGAGACCTCGGGCCTGTCGCGCTCCACGCTCGACCGCTCGGTCGAGACTGAGATGATGGCGACTGGGCTGATCCACAAGGCGGCGCGTCGCGGCGACCCCGCCGGCGCCTGATCGCGTCGCGCCGACGGCTTGGCCGTCGGCGTGTGGTCAGAGCTTCGGGATGCGCAGCGTCTTGCTGACCATCAGCGTGCCCGAGAGAGCGAACATCAACACCAGCGCGTGCAGCGGCCCGCCGGGCAGGCTCCACGCGCCGCCCGGCAGCGCATCGCCGATGCGGCCCTGCCAGACCGCCCAGGCAAGCACCGCGGTCAGCACGACGCTGGTGGGAATCGGCGTGCCTTCGAAGTACTTCACCTTGTCGCTGCCGGCCGAGAGCGTCTCGGCCGTGACGTTGTAGCGCGCCAGCCGCGAGACGCCGCAGCAGACGAAGTAGACGAGGACGGCACCGTCCCAGAGGCCGGTCATGCCGCAGGCATAGGCGAGCGCCGCCGGCGCGACGCCGAACGAGATCACGTCGGCGAGCGAATCGAGCTCGCGCCCGAGCGCCGACGACGTGCCTCTCCAGCGGGCGACGCGGCCATCGAGGATGTCGAAGATCAGCGCCGCTGGTGCCAGCGCCGCAGCGACGAGCAGGTTGCCGACGTCGCGGTCGAGCGCATAGCGCATCGCCATCAGCACCGCGGCGACGCCGCACGCCGCATTGCCGAGCGTGAAAGCGTCGGCGAGCTGGAAGCCGCGGATCATCGAGAAGTGCGCGCGCAGTTCGGGGCGTGTCGGCATGGGCAATGACGTGAGGCGAAGCGCCGGTGCGGCGCCTCGCGAGTGTCGAGCAGGCACCGGAGCCTGTCTGCCAGTCATTTCCCACAGCACAACGCGCTGCTTGCGGCTCGCGCCGCAGCCTGGAAACGGGTCCACTCATCATTCGTCGCGTTTGTCGCGGCGCAGGAGACGCACCATGAAGACCGACACCGGCAAAGCCACCACGACCACCGGCTCGGCGCAGCGCGAAGCGCTCGCCAGCTCGGAGAAGAAGGCGAGCGAGCAGCAGCCCGGCAGCTACAAGGACAAGGAGACGGCCGAGAAGACCGTCACCATTGCGCCCGCCGGCCCGGGCAAGACTCCGATCCGCGGCCTCGACTCCAAATAGCCCGCACCACGACGCGTTCTCCGCAGGCAGGCGACTTGCTCGTGGCTCCGGTGCATTTCCGGAGCGAGCATCGTTCTTTCGCGCAACCTGCTCGGCCTCGTCGGAGCGTCGCTCCTTGTCCCGAGCGTCCCGGCGCACGCCGGGCTCTCGCTCGACGAGCTTCTGGCCCGTCACCGCGTTCTCGCAGGACCGCAGGGCCAGGGATCTGCGCAGCCGGCTGACGGCGAGATCGCTTGGCAGATGGACCCGGATTCGGACCCGGATTCGCGCATCGGTCTGCAGGTCGCACGCTGGCGCGATCCGTTCGCGACCCGCACCCGGGCGCAACTCTGGTGGCGCCGACCATTCCGCTGATCGCTATTCCTCTTCCGACCAGGCGAAGCCGTCGCGCGCGACCAGCGCGCTCGCCGCGGCCGGGCCCCAGGTGCCGGCCATGTACGGGCGCGGGTCCGAGTCGTCGTCGCGCCAGGCCTGCAGGATCGGCTCGACCCAGCTCCAGGCTTCTTCCTGCTCGTCGCTGCGCACGAAGAGATTGAGGCGGCCGGCGATCACGTCGAGCAGCAAGCGCTCGTAGGCGCCGACGCGGTTTTCGGCGAAGGCCTTGTCGAAGTCGAGGTCGAGCGAGACCGGCGTCAGCGCCTCCGACTGTCCCGCGCCCTTGGCGGCAAGCAGGTGGAGCTCGAGACCGTCTTCGGGCTGGAGATTGATGACCAGCTTGTTGGCCCGGTTCTGGCCCGGGAAGATCGCGTGCGGCGTCGGCCGGAAGTTGACGACGATCTGCGCGTCGCGCGCCGCCAGGCGCTTGCCGGTGCGCAGGTAGAACGGCACGCCGGCCCAGCGCCAGTTCTGGATCTCGGTGCGCAGCGCGACGAAGGTCTCGGTCGTGCTACCGGGCGGCACGCTGGCTTCGTCCAGAAAGCTCACGGCGGGCTTTCCGTCGGCATTGCCCGCGCGGTACTGGCCGCGCACGACGTCCTTGCCGACGCTCTCCGGCGTGAAGCGCCTGAGCGAGCGCAGCACCTTCAGCTTCTCGTCGCGGATCGCATCGGCGACGTTGCGTGACGGCGGCTCCATCGCCACCATCGTCAAGAGCTGCAGCGCGTGGTTCTGGATCATGTCGCGCAGTGCGCCGGTGCGGCTGTAGAAATCGCCGCGCGTGCCCACGCCGATCGATTCGGCAATCGTGATCTGGACATTGGCGATGCACTCGCGTCGCCAGAGCGGCTCGAACAGCACGTTGCCGAAGCGTAGCGCCGTGAGGTTCTGCACCGCCGGCTTGCCGAGGTAATGATCGATGCGATAGGCCTGCTCCTCGGCGAACACCGAGCGCACGACGCGGTTGATCTGCTGCGCGCTCGCGAGGTCGTGGCCGAGCGGCTTCTCGAGCACGACGCGCACGTTCGGGCCGTTGAGCCCCGCGGTGCCGAGCTGGGCGCAGACGACCGGGAAGAGATCGGGGCTCGTCGCCAGGAACATGACGACGACATCGGCCCTGCTAGCGCGTCCGGCGCTCGACTCGATCCATGCGCGCAGGCGCTGGTAGTCCCCGGCCTTCGACAGATCGAGGCGCAGGTAATGCAGCAGCTCGGCGAAGCGGCCGAACTCCTCGTCGCTCGGCCGCTTCGCGTCCTCGACCTCGGTGAAGTGCTCCTTCAGCCACGTCCGGTAGGTCTCGTCGGTGAGATCCTGGCGCGAGATCGCGAGGATGCGGCCGCCCTCGGGCAGCTTGCCGTGGCGCCAGGCCTGGAAGAGGGCTGGAAGGAGCTTTCGCCACGCCAGGTCGCCGGTGCCGCCGAAGAGAACGAGGTCGAAAGCCATGGGGGAGAGGATACGATGAGGCGTCGACCCGAGAGGGTCCAAACGAGAGGCCGCGCCACGTCGGCCGACGGAGACGACGCATGAAGACGACGACTCGGCGCCGTGCCGCTTTCGGCA
>JAYTHL010000314.1:0-4301 GCA_043732605.1 Rhizobacter sp.
GTATCAGAAGCGAACGGAACGAGCAGGTGCATGACCCGGATTATCCGAGTCGCCTCGCGCCCTTGTCGGCCGGGACCGTCGGGTAGCATCGTCCCCGAATGAACTGGCCCTACGAACTGCAGATCGGCTGGCGCTACACGCGGGCCGGCCGTGTCGGTCGCAGGAACGGCTTCATCTCCTTCATCTCTGGCGTGTCGATGCTCGGCATCGCCCTTGGTGTCGCGGCGCTGATCATCGTGCTCTCGGTGATGAACGGCTTCCAGCAGGAAGTCCGCGACCGCATGCTCTCGGTGATCGCCCACGTCGAAGTGACCGATGCCGCCGGCGGCGCGCTCGCCGACTGGAAGAAGACGGCCGAGGAGGCGCGCAAGAACCCGCAGGTGATCGGCGCCGCGCCCTTCGTCGCCTCGCAGGCGCTGATCGCGCGCGGCGACGACATGCACGGCATCGTCGTGCGCGGCATCGTGCCGCAGGAAGAGGCGACGGTCACCGATCTCGCGGCGAAGCTCAAGGACACGACGCTGGCGCGGCTCGTGCCCGGCGCATGGGGCGTCGTTCTCGGTGGCGAGCTGGCGCGCTCGCTCGGCGTGCGGGAAGGCGACAAGGTGACGATCGTCCTGCCCGGCGGCCAGGTGACGCCGGCCGGCATCGTGCCGCGCCTGCGCACGCTCACGGTGGTCGGCACCTTCGACGCTGGCCACTACGAATACGACAGCGGCCTCGCTCTCGTCGCCCTCGAGGACGCGGCCAAGCTCTTTCGCGTCGAAGGCCCGACCGGCATCCAGCTGCGCCTGAAGGACCTCGACCGCGCGCCGGTCGTCGGCGCGGAGCTCGCGCAGACGCTCGGGCCGAGCGTCGTCGTGCGCGACTGGACCGGCACCAACCGCAACTGGTTCTCGGCCGTGCAGGTGGAAAAGCGCCTGATGTTCATCATCCTGACGCTGATCATCATGGTCGCGGCGTTCAACCTGGTCTCGACCCTGGTGATGACCGTCACCGACAAGCGCGCCGACATCGCGATCCTGCGCACGCTCGGCGCGAGCCCGCGCTCGGTGATGGCGATCTTCATGGTCCAGGGCGCGGCGTCGGGCGTGATCGGCACGATCTCCGGCGTGCTGCTCGGCCTGCTCGTCGCGTTCAACATCGACGTCATCGTGCCGGCGATCGAGCGGCTGCTGCACGTCAGCTTCCTGCCGAGCAGCGTCTACCTCATCAGCCGCATGCCGAGCGATCCGCAGCAAGGCGACATCGTGCCGATCGCCTTGTTCGCGCTCCTGTTCGCGTTCCTCGCGACGCTCTATCCGAGCTGGAGTGCGAGCCGGATGTCGCCGGCCGAAGCGCTGCGCTATGAGTGAGTTGCGCCCCCAGGCCGACGAGATACGTCGTCCGCCCCCCGGGGGGATTGAGCAAAGTGGCAAAGCCACATTTGCTCAAGGCGGCGCGAACGGCGACGGGCCGATCCTCGTCGCACGTGGCCTGGTCAAGCAGTTCCTCGAAGGCAGCGGCGACGAGGCGCTCGACGTCACCGTGCTGCGCGGCGTCGATCTGGACGTGCGGCGCGGCGAGGCGCTCGCCATCGTCGGCGCGTCGGGCTCCGGGAAGAGCACGCTGCTGCATCTGCTCGGCGGCCTCGAGACACCGACGCAGGGCAACGTCCTTCTCTGCGGTCGCGACTTCACGACCCTCGGCGCGCGCGAGCAGGGCGAATGGCGCAACCGCCATCTCGGCTTCGTCTACCAGTTCCACCATCTGCTGCCCGAGTTCACGGCGCTCGACAACGTCGCGATGCCGCTGCGTATCCGCCGCCTGCCGAACGCCGAGGCCCGGAAGCGTGCGGCCGAGGCGTTGCGCTCGGTCGGGCTCGGAGAGCGGCTGATGCACCGGCCGTCGCAGCTCTCGGGCGGCGAGCGCCAGCGCGTCGCGATCGCGCGCTCGCTCGCCGGCCAGCCCGACTGCGTCCTCGCCGACGAGCCGACCGGCAATCTCGATCGCGTCACCGCCGATTCGGTCTTCGCGCTGATGCTGGAGCTCACGCGCAAGCGCGGCATGGCCTTCGTGCTCGTCACCCACGACGAGTCGCTCGCCGCGCGCTGCGACCGGCGCCTGCATCTCGTGCAGGGCAAGCTCGTTCTGTGACCGCGGGACCGCGCGCCCAGGCACGCGGCGGGGTCGTCAGCGCCAGTCGACCGAGCCGAAGCGCTCCTGGCCGAGCAGCGTGTAGAACACGCCGACCGTGTTGCGCACCTGGCGTCCGGTGGACGCGCCCGCGAAGTTGGCGTCACGCCGGTTGCCGAGGTAGCGGATCGCGATCGCGTGCTGCTTCCAGACGCGCACCGTCAGGGCCGCGTCGAGGCGCACGATGTTGTCGTGGCCGCCACTCGTGCCCGAGGCGACGTTGCTGACGAAGTACTCGCGCCCGGCGATGTCGAGCGAGGCCCGCTGCGTGTGGGTCAGGCGCAGCGCGAGCAGGGCCTGCGGCGTGACGCCGTAGTTGTAGTCGCGGTCGCTCGCCGCGCCGTTGGCCGTGCCGACGGCCGTGTAGCCGACGCCCGCCGTCGCCGTCCCTTCGAGGCCGAGGTCCTGGGTCAGCCACCAGTGGCCGGTCGTGCCGAGCGAGACCGCTGTCGTCGAGACGCGGAAGGTCTGCGGCGAGATGTAGTCGTAGCTGCCGTAGATCCCCCAGACGCCGCGGTAGTCGGGACCGACCTCGTACGCGCGGCCGACGAGGAGGCCGCGCGTCAGCACGTTCTCGATGCCGTTGGCACTCGACGCGGTCACCTGGAAGTTGAAGTAGTCGAACGGGCGCGTGTACTGGTAGCCCTTGGCGCCGGGCGAGCCGTAGTCGATCGAGAAATCGGCCTGGACCTCGTTCGGCTTGAAGCGCGTCGAGGTGATCCCGGTCTCCTCGCGCAGGCTGTGCACGTAGCCGAGCTGGGCGCGGCTGAAGTAGGGCGCGTCGTGGCTCGAGAAGATGCCGCCGTAGCGGTCGGCGAAGACGAGCCGGTTGAAGCCGGTGGAGGGCGAGATCGCCGTCGCCGCCGCCTCGCGCCATGGCCGGGACATGCCGCCGCCCTTCTCGAGCACCAGGTTCGACATGCGGTACAGCGCTTCGCCGAGGAAAGTGCCGCCGATCCCGCTCGCGACCTGATCGTTGCGCGACGGCCGCGTCTGCTCGCCGAAGATTTCCCAGAAGGCGCTGCCGGCGAAGGTGTAGCCGGCCGACTGCCAGTAGTCGAACCCGGCCGATCGCGCGAAACCGTAGTACATCGAGCCTTGGTACGGGTGCGCGAACTGGTTGATCGAGAACGGGTCGCGGTCGGTGCCCCAGCCGCTCTTCAGGTTGCGGCGGATGCTGTGGAGGCTGACCGCGTAGTCGTCGCGGCCGCTGCCGAAGGCGCGGTTGAAGCGGTTGAGGAGGATGTCGAAGCCGACGATCTCGAGGGCCGGCAGCGCGAGGTCCTTCGGCCGCGACGCGACGGTCGCGATCGCCGCGGGCTCGGCCACCGCCGTCGCCGGCCCGACCGGCCGGGCGCTCGCGCCGCTCGCGGCCGTCGCCGGAGCCGATGCGCTGTCGACGACGTCGGCCGCGTGCGCCGCAGCCGATACCGTCAGCATCGCTGCCAGGAGAAGCGACGCGAGACGCGACGACGGGCGCAGGGGACGGGAAACGGGGATCGGGTGCGGCATGGCGGGGCAATCGGGCGTGACACCGGCCAGCCTAGCCGCAAGCTCTGGTCGGGAAACCTCCGCCCGGCGCGACGCGGCGTGCTCCTACGCGTCCCGTCCCGATCGCGTGGCGCTCCCGCGACGATCGACGATCAAGGCGCGGCGAAGGCGATGTCGTGGCGGACGAAGCCGTCGTGCCGTGCGACCTTGCCGTAGAGGGCGCGCACGGTCGCGTTGTCGGCGCGCGTGTGCCGGTAGAGCCGGGGCGCGCCTCGTAGTCGGCGTCGCCGAGGACGGTCGCGTAGAAGGTCTCGTAGCCTTCCGCGAGCGCCTGCAAGCGCGTGCGATCGGCGCACCCGAGAGGCGCCACGGCGGGCGCATCGTCGCGGGCCGGCATCAGCCTGCGCGGACGCCGAAACGCGCCGCCGAGCGCGCCTTCGCCCTCTCGGCGTCGAGGGCGCGGTCGCGCGGCTCGGCGCTCGTCACGAGCGCGCCGATGAGCTCGCGCGCGGTCGCGGCGATCTGCGCAACCGCCGCATCGAATGCTGCCTCGTTGGCCTTCGACGGCACGCTGAAGCCGCTCAGCTTGCGCACGAACTGGAGCGACGCGTCGCGGATCTCGAGCTCGGTCGCGG
>JAYTHL010000315.1:0-4286 GCA_043732605.1 Rhizobacter sp.
CATAGATATCGCAGACCTGGACGGCAGCGACCTTGGGCCCGTACCGCGCGACTCGGCCACCGACCGCTGTTCACTGCGCCGAACTCACGCAAACGACCCGTTGCTGACGGCTGGGCCATCGATTTCAGATCCGCAAAGCAGCCATTAGCACGACGCCGACTTCAACGCGACGCAAGCGCTTCTGTGCGCGCACAGGCCGCGCCGATGCGACAGCCAGGGCGGTCACCTCCTCGACTGCGCGAAGGGATCGCGTGGCAACGATTTAGCCGGCCGCCAGGAAGACCTCGACGGCCGCGCCGAAAGCCGCCGGCTGCTCGACGTTGGAGATGTGGGCCGCCTCGAGCTCGACGGCAATCGCCCCGGGGATCGACTGCTCGATCAGGCGGCCCGCCTGCGGCGTCGTCGCCGGGTCGTTGCTGCCGATGAGCACCAGCGTCGGGCGGTGCACCGCACCGAGCGTTGCGCGCTGGTCCATGTCGTGGATCGCCGCGCAGCACCCGGCATAGCCTTCGAGCGAGGTGCGGCGAATCATCGCCCGCATCCGGTCGATGGCCGTTGGTGCGCGCTCGTGGAAGGCGGCCGGAAACCAGCGCTGCAGCGTCGGCTCGACGGTCGCCTCCATGCCGCCGGCGCGGGCCAGCGCGATGCGGCCCTCCCACAACGCGAGCGGGCCCATGTGCGCGGCAGTATTGGCCAGCACCGCTCGGTCGATGCGCTCGCCGGCATGGCTGAGCAGCCACATGCCGACCATGCCGCCCATCGACAGGCCGCAGAAGTGCGCCTTGCCGATCCCGAGGTGGTCGAGCACCGTCAGGGCATCGCCGGCGAGCTGCGCGATCGAATAGGGTCCCGGGGCCGCGGCGCTCGCGCCATGGCCACGGGCGTCGTAGCGGACGACGCGCCAGCGCCGTGACCAGCGCGGCAGCTGCTCGTCCCACATCGACAGGTCCGAGCTCAGCGAATTCGACAGCAGGAGCGCCGGCGCATCGGCGGGGCCGTCGACGCGAACGGACAGCTCGGCCCCGGGAACAGAAACGGTCGTCATGCATTCTCCTTGCGACCACGTGAAGCCGGCGGATCGGTGCTTCAGCGGTCCTGTCGCGGACGCTCCCGTAGTATCGACGCGCCCCTTCAGCCGATCGCTGCTCATGACCTCGACCCTCGTCCTCCACAACGCCCGTCTGTTCGACAGCACCAGCGGCAGTCTTCGCGCCGGATCCGTCGTGACCATCGACGGCGATCGCATCAGTGCCGTCGGCGACGGCACACCGCCCGCAGGCGTGCGCGCCTTCGATCTCGGCGGGCGCACGCTGCTCCCCGGACTGATCGACGCGCACGTCCACACGACCGCGACGATGCCGGATTTCTTCCGGCTCTCGCTGCAGCCGCAGTCGCTGGTCGCGGCGCAGTCGAAGGACATCCTCGAAGCCATGCTGATGCGCGGCTTCACGACGGTGCGCGACGCGGGCGGAGCCGATTCGGGGCTGGTGCAGGCCGTCGAGCGCGGCCACTTCATCGGCCCGCGCATGTTCATCGCCGGCCGTGCGATCACACAGACAGGCGGCCACGGCGATGTGCGTCCGGCGCATTTCCAGGGTCGCTTCGGCATGGGCTGCATCTCCTGCGGCTCTGCCGGCCTGCTCGGCAGCATCGCCGATGGCGTCGGCGAAGTCCGGCGTGCGGTGCGCGAGGAGCTGCGCAATGGCGCGCACCAGATCAAGGTGATGGCCGGCGGCGGTGTCGCGTCGCCGAGCGATCCGCTCGACGGCACGCAGTATTCGATCGAAGAGATGACCGCGATCGTCGAGGAGGCGCGCGCGGCGCGCACCTATGTGATGGCCCATGCGTACACGCCGGAGTCGATCGGCCGGGCCATCCGCTGCGGCGTGCGCACGATCGAGCACGGCAACCTGCTCGATGCAGAGACGGCGGCGCTGATGGCCGAACACGACGCCTTCCTGGTGCCCACCCTGGCGACCTACGACGCGCTGCAGCGCAACGGCGGCCGGCTCGGCTGGAGCGACGAGATGATGGCAAAGCTGGAGCTGGTCCGCGGCCAGGGGCTCGAGGCGATCCGCCTGGCGCGCGCCGCAGGCGTGCGCATCGGTTACGGCACCGACCTGCTTGGCGAGATGCACGCCGACCAGTCGCTCGAGTTCACCTTGCGCGCACCGGTGATGCCGGCGGCCGAGATCCTGCGCAGTGCGACCGCGGTCAACGCAGAACTGCTCGGCAAGACCGGCCAGCTCGGCGTGATCGCGCCGGGCGCCCTGGCCGATCTCGTGGTCGTCGACGGCGACCCGCTGCAGGATCTGACGCTGCTCCAGGACCAGGGCCGGCACCTGTCCGTGATCATCAAGGCAGGTAAGATCTTCAAGGACACGTTGGGCCTTCGCGCAGCCTGATCGCCTCTTCCCTGTCCCCACCGGAGATCGAATGTCAGCACCTTTCACCCGTCGCGACGCGATGCTCGCCGGCGCCAGCCTGCTGGCCGCCACAGCGTTGCCGCGAAGCGCCTTTGCCCAGTCCGCGGGGCCGTTCCGGATCGGCTCGCTTTGCCCGATTACGGGGGCGGGCAGCCCCTACGGCAGCGGCATGCAGAAGGCGATCGAAATCGCGGTCGCCGAAGTCAACGCCGCAGGCGGCGCCGGCGGCGTGAAGCTCGAGCTTTTCAGCGAAGACAGTCAGACCAAGCCCGACGCCGCGGTGCTGGCGGCGAAGAAGCTGATCGAGGTCAACAAGGTGCAGGCGATCCTCGGCACCTGGTCATCGGGGGTCACCCTGGCGGTGATGCCGCTCACCGACGCGGCGAACATCATCGAGATGAACACCTCGGGCGCGCCGGCGATCTCGCAGCTGGACAAGAAAGACCTGGTCTGGCGCTTCCAGGCGACCAACGACCGTTTCGGCCAAGCCTTTGCGGTGATCGCCGAAAAGCGTGGTTTCAAACGCCCGGCGACGATGGCCTTCAACAACGCCTCGGGCATCGGCAATGCCGAAGGCTTCAAGAAAGCCTGGGAGAAGAAAGGCGGCAAGATCGTCGCCAGCGTCGTCTACGAACCCAACCGGCCGAGCTACCGCACCGAGCTGCAGCAGGTGCTGGCTGCCAAGCCCGACGTCATCGTCACCGGGTCGTACCTGCCCGACTCGACGATCATCCTGCGCGAGTGGTATCAGTCGGGCCAGGACCTGAAGTGGATCATGCCGGGCTGGGCCGCCAACCCGGACCTGGTGAAGGCACTCGGCAACGAGGTGGTCGAGGGGCTGATCTCGGTCGACAGCGTCTCCAACGAGAACGCTGCTTCCTACAAGCACTTCGACGGCGCCTTCAACGCCGCCACCGGCAAGGGCGCGGCGACCAATGTGTACGCGTCGATGTGCTACGACATGGTGGTCTGCGTCGCGCTGGCCATGGAAGCGGCCGGGCCGAACGCCACCGTCGCGCAGATCAACGCCAAGATTCGCGAAGTCGCCAATCCCGAAGGCACCAAGGTCTACACGTTCGCAGAAGGCAAGAAGCTGCTGGCCGAAAAGAAGAAGGTCAACTACGAAGGCGCGTCGGGCCGCCTCGATTTCGATGCGTTCGGCGACGTCACGCCCGACTTCGGTGTCTACGTCATCGAGAAGGGCCAGCTGGTCCGTCGCGACGTCGTCTCGATCTGAGCTGGATCAGGCGCGGCATCCTTCCATCGATGGTGCCGCCTCTTGGCGGGTCGCCTTCCTGGCGATCTGCGGATCACAGGTCGTCGCCATGACCGGGGTCGATGTCGTCAACCTGCTGATCAACGGCACCGTCGAGGGGTTGCTGATCGCGCTGCCTGCGCTGGCGCTGACGCTGGTGATGGACATCTCGCGCTTTCCGAATGCCGCCACCGGCGACACCATGACGCTGGCGGCCTATGCGGGCATCGGCGCGCAGGCGGTCGGCGGCGGGTCGCTGGTGGCAGCCGTCATGGGCTCGATCGCCGCGGGCGTCGCGGTCTCGGTCTTCTTCTACCTGTGGGTGTTTCGCGCGCTGCGCAGCCGCCCGCCGGTGGCCAGCCTGGTCGCTTCGATCGGCATCGCGTTCTTCGCCCGCTCGATGCTGACGCTGTTCGCGGGCCATGACCAGAAGACCTACGCGGTGCCGCTGGTGCGGGCCTGGAACTTCGACGGCATCCGCCTGCTGCCGACCGACCTCTACGTTGCCGGCGTCGCCTTGCTGGCGACGGCGCTGCTCTTCGCTCTGCTGCACCTCACGCCGATCGGCCGGCAGATGCGCGCGATCGCCGACAACCCCGACCTGG
>JAYTHL010000316.1:0-13383 GCA_043732605.1 Rhizobacter sp.
GCGCGGCGTGACGCTCGCCGATTGGCTCGCTCGCTGCGAGCGGCTGCATCCGAAGTCGATGGAGCTCACGCTCGACCGCGTCGCCGCGGTCAGGGCGACTCTCGGCATCGCCTTCGACGTGCCGGTCGTCGTCGTCGCCGGAACCAACGGCAAGGGCTCGACCTGCGCGATGCTGGAGTCGATCGCGCTCGCGGCGGGATATCGCGTCGGGCTCTACTCGAAGCCGCATCTCGTGCACTTCGAGGAACGCTGCCGCGTCGACGGGCGCAGCGTCGATGGGTCGGCGCTCCTGCCGCACTTCGAAGCCGTCGAGGCTGCCCGCGGCGAGATCACGCTCACGTATTTCGAGTTCACGCTGCTCGCGATCACGCGGCTCCTGGCCGCGACGCCGCTCGATCTCGTGATTCTCGAGGTCGGGCTCGGCGGCCGCTTCGATGCCGTCAACGTCTTCGACGGCGACTGCGCCGTGCTGACGAGCATCGACGTCGACCACGTCGAATTCCTCGGGCCCGACCGGGAATCGATCGGGCGCGAGAAGGCGGGCATCTTCCGTTCCGGCAAGCCGGCGATCGTCAGCGACCCGATGCCGCCACAGAGCGTGCTCGAGGAAGCGGCGCGCGTCGGCGTCGACCTGCGCCGCGCCGGCGTCGACTTCCACCACTCGGGCGACCGCCAGCAGTGGACATGGCGCGGCCGCTCGACCCGCTTCAGCGGCCTCGGCTATCCGGCGTTGCGTGGCGCCAACCAGCTCCTCAACGCCTCCGGGGCGATCGCCGTCTTCGAGGCGCTGCGCACGACGCTGCCGATCAGCGCGCAGGCGATCCGCACAGGGCTCGCGACGGTCGAGCTGCCCGGCCGGTTCCAGGTGATCGCGGGGCAGCCGGCGATCGTCCTCGACGTCGCCCACAACCCGCATGCGGTCGCCGCGCTCGCGCAGAACCTCGACCAGATGGGATTCTTCCCGCGCACGCATGCCGTGTTCGGAGTGATGCGCGACAAGGACATCGACGGGGTCTTGCGCCGGATGCTGCCGCTCGTCGATGCCTGGCATCTCTGCGCCTTGCCGTCGCCGCGCGCGGCAAGCGCCGAGGAGCTCGCCGCCCACCTCAGCGCGGCTCGCGGCAGCACCGGTGCTGCGACCGTCGCGACCCATGCCGACCCGGCATCGGCGATGGCCGCCGCGATCGCCGCGGCCGACCCCGCTGATAGAATCGTCGTCTTCGGTTCCTTCTACACCGTGGGCGGCGTGATGGAGCATGGGTTGCCTCAACGGACCGGTCGCCACGCCGTCTGATTCGCATCCGGGCCGTCGCGTCGTGGCCTCTCCATCTCCTTCGCATTCGGCTCGAACACCCGTCGACCATGTTCAAGCAGAAGAGCGATTCCGCAGCAGCGAGCGCCAGGCTCGAGCCGGCCGACTCCGTGCGCCAGGCGCGCGTCAAGGCGCGGCAGCGGCTGATCGGCGCGATCGTCCTGCTCGGCATCGGCATCCTCGGCTTCCCGCTCGTGTTCGAGACCCAGCCACGGCCGATCCCGGTCGACATCCCGATCGAGATTCCGCGCCGCGAGGCGATGCCGCCATTGGCCATGCCGCCCGCGCGGGCGCTCGGTACGACGACGCGTCCGGCCATCGAGCCGGCGTTGTCGGCTCCTCTTGCGATGCCGACGCCGCCTCCCGCTGGGTCGGCGAGCACGACGACCGCAACGCCTTCGGCGCGAACGTCGCCGCGCGCGAGCGAGGCCGTGATCACGGAGTCGACCGCCGACGCGGGTCGCGAGCTTCCTGAGCCGCCGAAGCCGGCTGCATCGAGCCCGCGTGCTGCAGTCAAGCCGCCGCTTGCAGCGTCCGTCGCATCGGCAAGGCCTGCCGCGACGAACGACGGCGAGCGCGCGCGTGCCTTGCTCGAAGCGCGTCCGACTGCCGCCGCGGAAGAGGGGCGGTTCGTGGTCCAGGTCGGAGCGTTCGCCGATGCCGAGGCTGCGCGCGAGACGAGAAAGCGCGTCGAGAAGCTGGGTCTGAAGACCTACACGCAGATCGCGAACACGCCATCGGGCAACCGCATTCGCGTGCGTGTCGGACCGTTCGCGGCGCGCGGCGAGGCCGAGTCGGCCCTCGCCAAGGCCAAGGCAGCGGGACTCAGCGCCGTGCTGCTCACGCTGTGACGCGCCATCGTGAACTGGCCTTCAGTCGGATGGGTCGACATCGCCATGCTTGCCATCGTGAGCGTGTCGGCGCTGGTCGGCGTGGTGCGCGGATTGACGCTGGAGCTGCTCTCGCTCGCCGGCTGGGTCGTCGCCTGGTTCGCCGGGCTCTGGGTCGGGCCGCTGCTCGCCCCGCATCTCCCCGTCGGCGCCGTGGGCTCGCCCTTGAACGTGGTCGCTTCGTTCGCATGTGCGTTCATCGTCGCGCTGATCGTCTGGGGATTGATGGCGCGTGTCGTGTCGTCGCTCGTCAAGCGCACGCTGCTCAGCCCGGTCGATCGGCTGCTCGGCGCCGTTTTCGGGTTGCTTCGCGGCGTGGCGGGCCTGCTAGCCATCGTCGCGGTGCTTGCGCACACGCCGGCCGCGTCGACATCGGCGTGGCGCGAGTCGATCGGCGTCGCGGCATCAAATGCTGTGTTGCGCGAGCTGGTGCCGTACGTGATGCCGCGCCGAGGCGAGTCACCGGCCGGGCGGAGCGTCTGAGCGCCGGTTGTCCTTGTTGAGTTTCGAGGAGCTGCCATGTGTGGAATCGTCGGAGTGATCGCGCGGACGCCGGTGAACCAGCTGATCTACGACGCCTTGCTGCTGCTGCAGCACCGCGGCCAGGATGCTGCGGGCATCGTCACGATGCAGGGTACGAAGTGCTTCATGCAGAAGGCGCGCGGCATGGTCCGCGACGTCTTTCGCACCCGCAACATGCGGGCGCTGCCGGGCAACGTCGGCCTGGGCCAAGTGCGTTATCCGACCGCGGGCAACGCCTACAGCGAAGAGGAAGCGCAGCCCTTCTACGTCAACGCGCCCTACGGCATCGTCCTGGTCCACAACGGCAATCTCACCAACGCGGCGCTGCTCAAGCAGGAGCTGTTCGACATCGACCGGCGCCACATCAACACCGGCAGCGACACCGAGGTGCTGATCAACGTCCTGGCGCACGAGCTCGAGCGTGCTGCCGGCGACTGGCAGCTCTCGCCCGACGATGTCTTCGCCGCGGTCACGGCCGTGCATCGGCGCCTCAAGGGCTCCTATGCCGTCGTCGCGCTGATCGCGGGCCACGGGCTGCTCGCGTTCCGCGATCCGTTCGGCATCCGGCCACTTGCCTTCGGTGAAGGTCACGGTCCGGACGGACCCGAGGTGATGGTCGCGAGCGAGTCGGTCGCCATCGTCGGCACCGGCCACACGCTGACTCGCGACGTGGCGCCCGGCGAAGCGATCTTCATCGACATGCAAGGCAAGATCCACGCACAGCAGTGCGCCGACCACCCGTCGCTGAATCCATGCATGTTCGAGTACGTCTACCTCGCGCGGCCCGATTCGGTGATGGACGGCGTCTCGGTTTACCAGGCGCGTCTCAACCTCGGCGAGACGCTCGCGCAGCGCGTCATCTCGACGCTGCCGCCGTCGGAGATCGACGTCGTCATCCCGATCCCGGAATCGAGCCGGCCGTCGGCGATGCAGCTGGCGCAGCGCATCGGGAAGCCCTACCGCGAGGGTTTCGTCAAGAACCGCTACGTCGGCCGCACCTTCATCATGCCGGGGCAGGGCGTGCGCAAGAAGTCGGTGCGCCAGAAGCTGAATGCGATCGACGTCGAGTTCCGCGGCAGGAACGTGCTCCTCGTCGACGATTCGATCGTGCGCGGCACGACCTCGAAGGAGATCGTGCAGATGGCGCGCGACGCCGGCGCGAAGAAGGTCTATCTGGCGTCGGCTGCGCCGCCAGTGCGCTTTCCGAACGTCTACGGCATCGACATGCCGACGACCGCCGAGCTGATCGCCCATGACCGCACGATCGAGGAGATCCGCGAGTTCATCGGCGCCGACAAGCTGATCTACCAGGACGTCGCCGCGATGAAGCGCGTCGTCGCCGCGCTCAATCCGAAGCTCGACGGCTTCGACGCCTCGTGCTTCGATGGCGTCTACATCGCCGGCGAGATCAGCGTCGACGAATACGCGGCGATGGCCGCCGGGCGCAAGGCGCAAGGCGAGGAAGACGAGGCGAGCGCCGAACGCGGCCCGCTGACCTTGCAGAGAGCCGCGGAAGCGGCCTGAGCATGGCGGGCGCGAAGATCCCGAGAGTCGACCTGCCCGAGGGCTTGCGGCTCGACACGCTCGCCGTGCGCGAAGGCCTGCCGCCAAGCGCCTGGGGCGAGAACTCCGAGGCGCTCTTCCTCACGAGCAGCTTCGTCCAACCCGATGCGGCGACGGCCGCGGCGCGCTTCGCCAACGAGGAGGAAGCATTCATCTATTCGCGCTTCACCAATCCGACGGTGACGATGATGGAGCGGCGCCTGGCCGCGCTCGAAGGCACCGAAGGCTGCATCGGCACCGCGAGCGGGATGGCGGCGATCCTGATGCTCGCGCTGGCGTTGCTGAAGAGCGGTGACCACGTCGTCTGCTCGCAAAGCGTGTTCGGATCGACGATCCGGCTGTTCCAGGACTTCGCGAAGTTCGGCGTCGAGGCCAGTTTCGTGGCGCAAGCCGACCCGACCGCGTGGCGCGATGCGATGCGGCCGAACACGAAGCTGCTGTTCGCCGAGACGCCGACCAACCCGCTCACCGAGGTCTGCGACATCGCGGCCCTCGCCGACATCGCTCATTCGCGCGGCGCGTTGCTCGTGGTCGATAACTGCTTCTGCTCGCCGGCCCTGCAGCGACCCGTCACGCTCGGCGCCGACATCGTCATGCACTCGGGCACCAAGTATCTCGACGGCCAGGGCCGCGTGATCGCCGGTGCCCTGTGCGCGTCGACCGAGCTCATCGACACGAAGTTCACGCCGATCATGCGCAGCGCGGGCCTGACGCTGTCGCCGTTCAATGCGTGGGTCGTGCTGAAGGGACTCGAGACACTGTCGATTCGCATGCAGGCGCAGAGCGCGCGCGCGCTCGAACTGGCGCGCTGGCTGGAAGCGCAACCGAAGGTGAAGCGCGTGTTCTATCCGGGACTCGCGTCCCACCCGCAACATGCCCTGGCGATGGCGCAGCAGGCCGGCGTCGGCGGTGCGGTCGTCTCGTTCGTCGTGCACGGCGCGCGCGCCGCGGCCTTCGCCGTCATCGACGCGACGCGGGTCTGCTCGATCACGACCAACCTCGGCGACACGAAGACGACCATCTCTCATCCCGCGAGCACGTCGCACGGGCGACTGAGCGAGGAGCAGCGCGCCGCGGCCGGCATCACGCAAGGGATGATCCGCCTCGCGATGGGGCTCGACGACGTCGAAGACATCAAGGCCGACCTCGCGCGCGGCTTCGCCGGCCTGTGAGCGGCGGGCACGCTCCGCATCCGCTGCTGGCGTTGCGCCCGGGGCAGCGCGTGCGCACCCGGATCGCGCCGTCGCCGACGGGCCTCCTCCATCTCGGAACGGCGCGCACGGCGCTCTTCTCGTGGGCCTTCGCGCGCCATCATGGCGGCGACTTCGTCCTGCGCATCGAGGACACCGACGTCGCGCGCTCGACCGAGGCGTCGGTCGAGCAGATTCTCGCGTCGATGCGCTGGCTCGGGCTCTCGTACGACGAAGGGCCGATCTACCAGATGCAGCGGCTCGCCCGCTACGCGGAGGTCGTCGAGCAGATGCTCGCCGCCGGCAGCGCATATCGCTGCTACGCGACGCCGGCCGAGCTCGAGACGATGCGCGAGGCGCAGCGGGCGCGCGGCGAGAAGACGCTCTACGACGGCCGCTGGCGTCCCGAGCCGGGCAAGACCTTGCCGGCCGTCCCGGACGGTGTCGCGCCAGTGGTTCGCTTCCGCAATCCGCCGCACGGCGCGGTGTCGTGGGACGACCTCGTCAAGGGTCCGATCACGATCGCGAACCACGAGATCGACGACCTCGTCATCGTCCGCGCCGACGGCATCCCGACGTACAACTTCGCGGTCGTCGTCGACGACTGGGACATGCGCATCAGCCACGTCTTTCGCGGCGACGAGCACGTCAACAACACGCCGTGGCAGATCAACATTTTCCACGCGCTCAGTGCGCCGCTGCCGGTGTTCGCGCACGTGCCGATCATCCTCGGCGACGACGGTCACAAGCTCTCGAAGCGGCGCGGCGCGGTCAGCGTCACGGCGTACGAGGAGGCCGGCTATCTGCCCGAGGCGATGCTCAACTACTTGGCGCGGCTCGGCTGGAGTCACGGCGACGAAGAGCTTTTCTCGCGCGAGCAGCTGGTTTCCTGGTTCGATGGTGGCCATCTGTCAAAGAGTCCGGCGCAATGGGATCCGGCCAAGCTCGACTGGGTCAACGCACACTACCTGAAAGCCCTCGCGGACGGGCCATTGCTGGCTCTGGCGAGAGCGCAACTGGCGCGCTGCGACATTGCCGCGCCGGCCGACGCTTCGTTGCTGCGCGCCTGTGCGGTGTTCAAGGAGCGGTGCAACACCGGCGCAGACCTGGCCGGCTGGCTCGCGATGGTCTACGCCGACGTGGCGGCAAGCGCTGACGACGTGGCGTTGCACGTGCCGGTGGCCGTGCGGCCGGCACTCTCATCGCTGCGTTCACGCCTCGCCGCGATCGCCTGGGACAAGGAGTCGATCGCCGCCGCGATCAAGGAGACCCTCGCCGAGCACGCGCTGAAGATGGGGCAGCTCGCGCCCGCGGTTCGCGTCGTCGTCTGCGGCCGGGCACAGACACCGTCTCTCGACGCGGTGCTCGAGGTGTTCGACCGCGCGGTCGTCCTGCAACGGCTGGGTGCGAGCCCGGCGCTCGCGGGCTGACGCGTTGCCGGGACGGGCCGACGCCGACACTCGTCCCTCGCTGGCTATACTCTCGGGCTTTGGTGGTAGCGGCGGTCCTTTGACGACAGGCACGCCGTTGGCCCTTCACGGATCAGTTTCGACGGGGGTATAGCTCAGCTGGGAGAGCGCTTGCATGGCATGCAAGAGGTCAGCGGTTCGATCCCGCTTACCTCCACAAGATAGGTTGATGACGCCGCGCCTGACGAGCCGGCATCGAGAGTTGCGGTCCCCTTCGTCTAGAGGCCTAGGACACCACCCTTTCACGGTGATTACAGGGGTTCGAATCCCCTAGGGGACGCCACCGCTTCGCTGCCAGCGCGGCGCGGCGGCAGCAGAGAGTTCAAAAGCGGGAGTGGTAGTTCAGTTGGTTAGAATACCGGCCTGTCACGCCGGGGGTCGCGGGTTCGAGCCCCGTCCACTCCGCCAGCCACACCGACGGGTTACAGCAGATCTGCTGTAACCCGTTTGTCTTTGTCAGCGAGACATTTCATGAGCGAGAGCACGTCCTCGTCCTGGCGACCGTTGTGCCCGATCGGCGATGTCGAGGAAGGTATGCCGCGGCGGGTGGTCGTCGGCGGGCTGCCGCCGCTCGCGGTCTTCCAAATGGACGACGGCTACTTCGTGATCGCCGACACCTGCACCCACGGGAAGGCGTCGCTCGTCGAGGGATTCATCGAGGGCGACGAGATCGAGTGCCCATGGCATTCCGGACGGTTCTGCATTCGCGACGGCAAGGCGATGGCCGCACCGGCTGTCGAGGATCTGCAGTCCTGGCCGGCCCGCGTCGACGACGGACAGGTGTGCATCGACACGTCGGCATAGTCCCGACCGGCGGCGTGACCGCGGCGCCCGGCAACACCTGCTCACCACTTTGCTTCTACAGTCGGCTCGGCGGCTGCCGATATCGGGTTTGTCGCCCCCCCGATCCGGATCTCGCCATGCGCCGCACCACGTCACAGCTCCTGAAGGTCTTGTTGCTCATTGCCGGAGGGGTCGTCGCCGGCTCCGCCGCCTCGGCCGGTCCTGGCGCCGCGAGCGATGCCGCCAAGCGGCCGAACAACTCGTTCAGCCTCTACGTTCCGTCGCCGCCGGGAGCGAGCAACGTGGTGTTGCCGATCCAGGGAATCGGTATCGCGTCGACCAAGGGCGTGATCATGGACCCGTACAAGGTGCCGCTGATCCAGAACGCCGGATCGCTGACTCCGGGCCGGTAGCGGGGTCAATCCGTCGGGTGCCGTGCCGCCCGGCGCCGCCACGGCGCATGATGGTCACATCAAAAGATGCGATCGCTGCCATGGCCACCCTTCCCGGACTTCCTCAAACCGACGAGCCCGAGCCCGACGCACTCCCGGTCGAGCCCGACGACGGCACGAAGTTGCCCGCGTCGCCCGACGATGCCGCGCCCGGTCACGAACCGGTGCACCCTCCGAAAGCGTAGCGGCAAACCCCTCGTGTCGGCACCCGCGCCGGCGGTGCACAATTCGCGGCGCGCCGACTGGTGCTGAGGAATCGTGCCGATGGTTCGTGTCTGGGTGATCGTCGCCGCCGTGTTCGCGGCCCTCGGCTTCGCCGCGTGGGCATCGGACTTCGTGACGATGCAGGGCGAGCGTACCGTCTACACGGTCGATTGCGTCGACGGCGCCTGGCTGGGCGATCGTTGTGCCGGCCGCCTCTCGCCCGGAGTTCGCTATCGCTATCGGGCCCTGAAGCCGCACGGCGAAGTCATCTTCTGGACTGTGGGCACCAAGGAGCCGTCGGGCAAGTTCGACGACTGCCAGATCCAGGACGGCCGCAACTGGGTGTGCAAGATCTGTCCGGATGCCGCCCGGTCGATCACCTTGCGCATGGCCCAGGGAGCACCAGTCTCCGACTACCCGGCGGTGACCAAGCCGTTCCGGTCAGTCTCGAAGTGGCGCTGGCTTCTCCTGGAGGGCGGGTTCACGGCAGATCGAGAAGTGCCCGTGGCCGTAGCCCGGACCCCCACGACCTGATCTGCGTCTAACCCGGCTGCGCAGAAGCCCGCCCGGGCGGCCCGCTCGTCCTTCAGGCCGGTTTGCGGCGGCGGCGCAGGAAGCCGATCATGCCAAGACCGCCAACGAGCATCGCCCAGGTCTCCGGCTCGGGGACGCTGGCGACCAGGAAGTCCTGCTGGGCGTCGTTGGTCAGCACGTCGATGTGATACCCGGCGACGTATTGCCCGAGGTTGATCAGGAAGCCGTTGACTGTGTTGAAGGCCGCCTGGTTGGCGGGATCTTCGGGTGCGCCGCGAAGCGTGCCGGTGAGAAAGTTGTAGCTCGCCGTTTGCTCGTAGATGATTTCCCAGATCCCTGCCTGGAACGCGGCCGAGCCGGCGCTGTTGAAGACGAAATTGTTGGCGGCCGCTGCGGTGAACAGGCGACTCAGGTCGGTGGCGCGATGGTTGTTCGGATCGCTGAGGATGTTGCCGAAGTGGTAGGCCGAGCCGTCGACGAGCGCATAGTTGTAGCTGACGCCGAAGGTGAAGCTCTGCGTCAACTCGGCGCACCACGCGACGAAGGACGTTGGCGAATTCGCGGTGATGGAACTGCGCTTGGAGTCGGTCGGCGGAGTGTCTGTCTGGGTGCCGACGAAGGCGCCGGCGGCGCCGTCGTAGGAGGGGCTGCCGCCTGTGCCGTCGATCTTCGCGTTGACGGGCGCGCCGAAATTGAAGTCCGTCAAGTTGACGGTGACGGCGTTGGCCGCGCCGGCTAAGGTCAGCGCTGCGACAAGGGGAAGAAGTTTCGGCGACATCGGATGGACCTTGAAAAGGGAAGGGACGCAAAGATGCAAGCGCCCGATGGGGTAAATGTAGAGTCTGGCCCGGCGGTCGTCTCCGCATTTGTCGGCGCCGACCGACACTGACCCCGCGATCAGGGGGTCTCGGAGATCGACAACGCCGGCGCAAGTGCGCCTCGCCGGAATCGCCGGCGACTTGACTGGAAGGCATGGAAGACAACGCGGAGCAGATCGAATCGGCCATTGCCGCCCTCGAGGCGCAGCGCGCGCTGCTCGGCGACGCGGTGGTCGGCATGGCCGTTGCGCCACTGCGGGAAAAGCTCGTCGCCCTGAAGGAGCGGTCGCGCGGAGAGCCGCAGCTCAAGCCCGTGACGATCCTTTTCATGGACGTCGTCGGATCGACGCGGCTCAGCCAGCACCTCGACCCGGAAGACGTCCACGCCGTGATGGACAGCGCCCTCGAGCGGTTGACCGCGATCGTCGTCGAGAAGCAGGGCAAGGTGCTCCAGTACGCCGGCGACAGCCTGCTGGCGGTGTTCGGCGGCGACAAGGCGCTCGAAGACGACACCGAGCGCGCCGTCCACGCCGGCCTGGCGATCGTCGCCGAGGGCCCGCTGCTGGCCGAACGCTTCAAGGCCGAGTACCAGCTCGACGGCTTCGGCGTGCGCGTCGGGATCCACACCGGGCCGGTCCTGCTCGGCGGCGGCATCGACGCGGAAAGCAGCATCCGCGGCATCACCGTCAACATCGCCGCCCGCATGGAGCAGACGGCGCCGCCGGGCACGCTGCGCATCAGCCACGACACCTATCGCCACGTGCGCGGCGTGTTCGAGATCGCGCCGCAGCCACCGATCGAGATCAAGGGCATCAGCGGGCCGGTGCGCAGCTACCTGGTGATCCGCGCCAAGCAGCGCGCGTTCCGCATGGCCAACCGCGGCCTCGAGGGGATCGAGACGGCGATGGTCGGCCGGGACGGCGAGCTGAAGCGCATCACCGAAGCCTTCGAGGGCGCGCGCGACGACAAGCAGCTCGCCGCCATCACCGTCGTCGGTGAGCCGGGCATCGGCAAGAGCCGGCTCGGGCTCGAGTTCGCGCAATGGCTCGAGTTGCTGCCCGACCACGTCCGCTTCTATCAGTGCCGTCCGCAGCCGTACGGCAACCATGTGCCCTACGGCCTGGTGCGCGACATGCTGGCGCGGCGCTTCGAGATCCTCGACAGCGACTCGCAAGTCGCGGCCAAGGCCAAGCTCGCCGAGGGCATCGGCGCGGTGCTGAAGGAGCGCAGCGCCGAGTACACCGCGCTGATCGGCAAGCTGATCGGCCTCGACTACGACGACGACCCGCACATCGCCGCGATCGCGAGTGAAGCGAAGCAGCTGCGCGACCGTGCCTTCCACGCGCTCTCGCGCTACTTCCTGACGCTGCACAAGGACACCGGCGAGCCGATCGTCGTCGTGCTCGACGACCTGCACTGGGCCGACGACGGCTCGCTCGACTTCGGCAACCACCTCGCGCAGGCCTGCCGCGACATCCCGATGCTGATGCTCTGCCTGACGCGCTCGACGCTCTACGAGCGCCGTCCGCTCTGGGGCAGCGGCCAGAAGAACCACCAGCGGATCGATCTCTCGCCGCTCAACCGGCGCGGCACGCGCGAGCTGATCGATGGCCTGCTCAGTCGCCTGGCCACCGTGCCCGACGCGCTGCGCGACCTGCTCGCGGGCAGCGCCGAAGGTAACCCGTACTTCGTCGAAGAGCTGATCGGCATGCTGATCGACGACGGCGTCATCGTCACGGCCGAAGAGCCGTGGCGCGTCGTCGCCGACAAGCTGCTCACCGTCAACGTGCCGGGCACGCTCGCCGGCGTGATCCAGGCGCGTATCGACGGCTTGCCTGCGAGCGAGAAGGCGGTGCTGCAGCAGGCGAGCGTCATCGGCCACGTCTTCTGGGACGAGGCCCTGCAGCGCATCGCGCCGCTCTCGACCGATGCCCTCGACGGCCTGACGCGGCGCGAGCTCGCCTACGGCCGCGAGACGAGCGCGTTCGAGGGCACGCGAGAGTTCGTCTTCAAGCACCACGTGCTGCACCAGGTCGTCTACCACTCCGTGCTGAAGGGCCCGCGTCGCGAGCAGCACCGGCAGACGGCCGACTGGCTCGTCGTGCGCAGCGGCGATCGCGCGAGCGAATATTTCGGCCTGATCGCCGACCACTACGAGCGTGCCGGCGACGTCACCAACGCCGTCGAATACCTGCGCCGCGCCGGCGAGGACGCAGCGCGCAGCTACGTCGCTGGCGCCGCCCTCGACTTCATCGGCCGCGCTTTGGCGCTCGTGCGCGAGGTCGACGCCGCGACCCGATTCGTGCTCCTGCTGACGCGGCGCCGCGTCTACGCCGACTCGGGCCGGCGCGTCGAGCAGGCCGCCGACGTCGCCGAGCTCGAGGCGCTAGCCGACGCGCTCGACGACGACGACCGGCGCGCGCGCGCCGCGGGTTTTCGCGCCTCGCTCGCGCTCGTCACCGGCGACTATCCGGGCACGGTCGAAGCGGCGCAACGCGCGGTCGCGCTCGCGGAGGCCGCTGGCCAGCAGGGCGCGGCGCTCACGCCCTTGCTCAACTGGGCGCGGGCGCTTCAGTTCCAAGGCGACTATGACGGCGCGCAAAGCCGCGCCGACCAGCTGCTGACGCTCGCGCGCGAAGTTGGCGACCGTCGCGTCGAGAGCACAACGCTGATGCAACTCGGGATCATCGCGTCGCAGCGTGGCCGCTATCACGAGGCACGCAGCTTCTACCAGCAGGCGCTTGCGCTGGCGCGGGCCAACGGCGACCGCGCGGTCGAGAGCAGCGCGATCAACAACCTCGGCGAGACCGAGAGGCTGCTCGGCAACTACGACGCGGCGTTCGACCTGTACGAGACCGGCCGGCGCCTCGCCGCCGAGATCGGCCAGCGCATCAGCGAGTCCTACCTGCTTTGCAACATGGCGCAGATCGCGTTCCTCCGCGGCGACGCCGAGGGCTCGATCAAGCTCGGCCACGAGTCGTCAGAGCTCGCCGAGCGCCTGAAGGATCGGGATCTGCAGGCGGTCCTGCTCGGCTTGCGCGCGCATGCACACACGACGCTCGGCGCGTGGGACGAGGCGGCGGCCTGCTACCGCGAATCGGCGAGCATCTTCCGCGAGATCGGCCGGCCGACGATGCCGCCCGAGCCGCTCGCCGGCCTCGCGCGGGTGGCGCTGGCGCGCGGCGACCTCGTCGCGGCGCAGGCGACGATCACCGAGGTCATCGCCCATTTCGACGCCGGCGGCAGTGTCGACGGCACCGAGGATCCGCTCTGGATCTATCTCACCTGCCACGACGTCCTGCGCGCCGCCGGCGAGCCGCGCGCGCACGAGTTCCTGCGCCTCGCGCACGGCCAGCTGATGGATCGCGCCGCGTTGCTCGGCGAGGCCGAGCGCGCGCCTTTTCTCGCCAACGTGCCGTCGCACCGCGCCATCGTCGCGGCCTGGGCGACGGTCGATCTCGAGCGCGCCCCCGCAGGCGCGGCCGCCGCTGCTGGCACACCCGCGGCTTGAGCGGGAGCGACGAGCTCGACGAGGTGGCGAGGCCTCAATGAAGCTCGAGCTGGCGCGCGTCGCTGCCGGCTCGCGCGGCGCGCGTCGCCTCGATGCGCAGCAGCGCCGTCTTGCGGTCGAGGCCACCGGCGTATC